>CAJQSF010000060.1 GCA_905612495.1 uncultured Candidatus Pelagibacter sp. | reverse complement strand
ATAGTTCACTTTCAGTTCCAAGAATTTCTTTTGCAACAAGCTCACCAACACCAATCATTTTATATCCATGATTAGCATCAGCTATCATATAAACATTTTCTAAAAATCTATCAAAGATTGGAAAGTTATCTGGTGTCATACAGCCAAGACCACCTGATGGTCCTTTTCTATATAAATTTGTTTTACCTTCAAATCTTTTTTGACAATGTGCTAAAGCTGAACACCACATATCATTAAAAGATTCCGTTGTTTGAAATTCAGGAGAGTCAAGTCCGTAAGGATCAATATTTATTTCATCAAAATGTTTATCAACTATGTAGGGAGATGTTCCGCCCTGTACACCAAGACCTTCGATATCTGGCTTATAATAAATTCCCCAAAGCTCATCTGTAAGTAATTTTTTAGTTGTGTCTGAATATAATGGCGCAGTTGAGTCAACATGCATAACTGGAGGTTGACCACCATCATTCATTTTTAAAAAATCTTTATCAACACCGATAACACCTTCTTGTAACATCCAGTATTTCCACATATCTTCTTTATGAAACTTTCCATCTTGTCCTTTAATATTGGCAAATTTTGGGAGCTCTAACATATTCCAAAAATCTCTGACCCAAGGACCAGCACCAACAACGACTTGATCGCACTCAATAAGTCCTTTATCTGTTTCAACACCAGTAACTGATTTACCAGTGCTTCCTTTTTTAAATCCAGTAACTGTTACACCCTTAATTATACTAACTCCATTTATAATAGATTTACTTTCAAGAGCTTTTACGGAATCTTTATTAAATGCATACCCACCTTTTTTTTCATGAAGTATAGACGTTATGCCTTGTGCTTGCCAATCATCAAACATACCCTTCATGTATTTAGTACATTCTTTTTCACCTTCTATAAATTCTGATTCATATCCAATTGCCTTTTGCTGTTCATAAATTGTAGCAACATCTTCATGCATGACTTCTGGAGAGATTTGTAAATATCCTACCGCATTGTAATTCCAAGCTTTAGGATCACTTTCCCAAACTGAAACAGAGTGAGCCATTAACTCCCTCATAGCTGGTTGAAAATAATTATTTCTTATAACGCCACAAGCTATTCCACTTGCACCTGCTGCTGTATCTTTTTTTTCTAAGATTACAATGTCACCTGGATTTTTATAAGTTTCAGAAAGTTTCCATGCTGTACTTAATCCATGAATTCCGCCACCGATAATTACTACTTTAGCTTTAGTTGGTAGTGTTGACATAAGAAAATATTATTCTTCTTAAAAACAATTAATAGGATTATTTTTATAACAAAAAAATATATATATAAAATAGTAATTAAGTGTGACGTTCTTAAATAAACCTTTAATAACTTATGTTTTTTAGTCTGAGTAAGTATTCATTAAATTCATTAATAAAAGATTCACTTGGCCTAATATTTTTTATTCGCTGATCAGTTGAAGTTTTTTCTAAAAAAAAGAATCCTTTTATGCACGCTTCATTAATTATTAAAGCTGCTTTTGGCCTGGAAGTTTTAAAAAGTCTTGTTTTTAATTCTTCTACCGAAAGTTTTTCATCAACCTTATATGCGTGCATCACTAACAACATCAAGTGGTAATGAGAAGGTGACTTTCTAAAATAATAATTACTTGAGGTGTGGGATTGTTTAACTTGATCCTCCCAGAAGTCTAAAAGACTTTTCTTTTCATCTGTCATATTATTTAAGCTTTGACCTTAGATTTAGTTGGATCATAGAAAGGAAAAGGCACCACTGTAGCAATAATTCTTTTTTGGTGTCCATCAATTTTTCCTATTTCTACTTCAGTTCCTATTTCAGAATACTTAACATCAATTCTGCATAGCGCAATATTTTTTCCAAGTTTAGGAGATAGCATTCCACTAGTTATGGTTCCTACTTGTCCTCGACCAATATGAACACAGTCTCCATTTATTGCTGGTTCATGACCAACTAACTCTAAACCAACTAGTTTTTTTTGAGGGCTTGCTTTTCTTTTAATTAATTCCTCTTTACCTATAAAATCATCTTCTTTAGTTTTAAGAGGAACTGTAAATCCAATTCCTGCTTCAAAAGGATCTGTTTGATCGTCAAATTCATAACCATAAAAAATAAGACCAGCTTCAATACGAACCATATCAAGAGCCTCTAACCCTAAAGGGGTAATATTAAATTCTTTTCCAGCTTCCCAAACTTTATCCCAAACTTCATTGGCATCTTTTGGATGACACCATATTTCATAACCAAGTTCACCAGTGTAACCTGTTCTTGAAATTATAATAGGTGTTCCAGTTTCATGGTCTATTCTTGCAATTGTAAATCTGAACCATTCAAGCTCAGTGATGTTAGGCTGTATTGGAGGCGTCCAAACAAATTTTTCTAAGATTTTTCTACTATTAGGACCTTGCACTGCAATGTTGTGAATGTGATCTGTTGCAGATTTTATCCAAACTTTATAATTTTTCTTTTTTGCTTGTTCCTTTAACCATTCACCACTGTATTCATCTCCACCTATCCATCTAAAATTATCTTGTCCTAACTTGAATAATGTTCCATCATCTAGCATACATCCATTTTCATAACACATTGCTGAATACACTACCTGACCAATAGATAATTTTTTAACGTTTCTAGTTAATGTGTATTGCATTAAATTTTCTGCATCGGGACCTAGAATTTCAAACTTCCTTAAAGGTGAAAGGTCAGTTGCAATTGCACTCTCTCTACAAGCCGTGTATTCATTTATAGTTCCAGAATTTGTAAAATTATTAGCTAACCAATAACCTTTATACTCAACAAAGTTTCTAGTTAAGGCAGAAGTTCTTTTATGGAATCCAGTTTCTTGGGTTAATTTTGGTTCTGAGTCTGTTTTCATTCTAAATGCTATTGCTTTTGAATATTTTTTTTCCTTAGGATAAGTCCTAACAAAAATATCAGTTGGATTCCAACCATTTGCAGGATCCACATCACATGGGCAAGCAGATGAAACACAGGTTAGATCCCTTAATGCTCTAAATAATACATAATCACCAGCTCTTGAGTAAGGTTCATCAAATGAAGCAACATTGTTAGCATCAATTGCAGTGTTAAAAAAGAGATTGATAGCTGACCAACTTTTACGGGAGTTAATATCGTATTTTTCTAATCCTTTATTAAAATTGTCTGTACAATTTATATGACCCATATAACCCATATCATCATAATACTTAGGTGTGCAAGCAAGGTTAAAAGTATCATGTCTGCCAACCGTATCTCTAACTACTTCAATCATAGCCTGATGATCATCATCATAAAACTTTGAAAATAAACCTGGGCCAGGGTAAGCACCACCCATAAATGTTCGAGTTGATTTATCATTCAACATACTTTGAATTCCATCATTTAATTTATGAGTATCAAAAGCTAAAAAATCAGAACATTGTCTTCCACCTGGATCAATAATTTGAATATATTCTCCAGCCTTTACCTCATATGTTTCGGCAGTTCTTCTTTTTATAAGTTGCTCAATTATTGGATCATTAAGAGGTTCTGGTAAAATAAACTGCTCATCAGTTTCTATAAATTTAGCTTTACTTAAAAATACTGTTAAATCTGTTGGTGGATTTTGTTTATGAACATTCATTGCATTCCCTGGCGCAGCAATCATCACTATACATTTGTCTTTAGAGGTTAAGGTAATCTTTTCTCCCATTAAACAATCTTCATTAAAAATAATTGATGATTTTGCTTTATTAAGATCTAATTTTTTTTTTTTAAATAGTTCTGAAATTTTTTCATCATTAGCAATGGCTCTTTTTGAAAAGTCAGCATTTGCATTTTCTTTTAAATTTAAAATAGACAAATCAGACTTACCTTTTGAATTAAAAACAATTATTTCACAAATTTGTCTTCCTTCTTCATTTATGATTTCTATTTTGTCATCTGGTAAAACTTCTATAACTGAGAGGCCGCCACCTTTAATATAATATCTTTCAACTCCTGGTGGTAAAGTTCTCAATCCCGGATTTCTTATATCTTTACTAGTATGTAGCATTGCCAGTGTAAATTTAAATAATTTACCATTAACATAATATAATCAAAGCCCATTGACTATAAATTTAATAAATGAGAACATGCTTACTTAAACATTAATATTAAGGAGAGAGAATATAATGAAAAAAATAGTATCATTAATATCTGCCTTAGTGATTTCAGCTGTAAGTTTTGCTGGAGTTTCTAACGCTGCAGATAGTAAAAAACCTATCGTTATTCCAACTCATAACTGGTCAAGCCAAATTGTAATGGCTCACGTTATTGGTGGAATTTTTGAAAGTATGGGAAATAATGTAAAATATGTAAACACAGACTCGCAAGCCGTTTATGAAGCAATTCGTATTGGTGATGTAAGTTTATCTCACGAAGTGTGGGAATCTGCGTTTGGTAAATCATTTACTACAGCACTAGACAAAGGTGGTTTAGTTGACTGGGGAGATCATGAGGCCAGAACTCTTGAAGATATGGGATATCCAAACTGGGTTGTTGAAAAAGGATTATGTCCTGGTCTTCCAGATTGGACAGCATTAAAAAATCCAGCTTGTGCCAAAAACTTTACGACACCTGACTCAGGTGGAAAAGGAAGAATGTTAGAAGGACCACAAAGTTGGCATGGAGATTTAATACCACAAAGAGTTGACGCTTTAGGGCTTGGAGATCTTTGGACTGTTAAATTTGCTGGAAGTGCAGATGCACTTTGGGCTGAACTTAAGTCTGCTGAAAAAGAAGGAAGAGGAACTATAATATTCAATTGGACACCAAACTTTACAGATGGTGCTGGTTTTACTTTTATAGACTTCCCTCCATATTCAGCTGGTTGTAGACCAGAAGATGGTGGTGATGGAAAATGTGGTTCGCCAGATGGTTATTTGAAAAAAGCTGTAAATGCAGATTTTCCAAAAACACATCCAGCAGCAGCGGGAGCATTTAAAAAAATGTCATTCTCTACAAGTCACATTGGTGCAATGGCAGCTTTAGTTGATCTTGACAAAATGACTCATGAAGATGCAGCTAAAAAATGGTTAGCTGATAACAAGAGTGTTTGGCAAGCTTTTACTAAATAAGGATAAAAGTTTATAAACTGAAATCTCTCCCAATAATGTTGGGGGGGATTTTTTTTAAGATAGTCCTTTCGCACAGATTCAAACTACGAACCTATTAATTAAATGATAAAATATTTTTTATATATATCTCTAAGTTTATTAGCCTTTAATTTTTCTTTTGCAAAAAATATAGACATACAAGAAGATATTAAAATTGATTTTGTCTGTGAGTTAGAAAAGAAAATACTCAAGAATTCAGAATATAATTATCAAACCTTTTTAGCAAAAGATTTAGATGATAAAAATTTAGACAAATTCGAAATTGATGCAAAACAACCAGAAAAACTTTTGATAAATGGGTTGTCATCGTTTCTAGCAAAAACTCCAAAATTTGAGGTAAAAGTTGTTAATAAAGACGTAGTTTTGTTTAAAGCTTTTGATGAAGAAAAAAATTACTCAGAGTCAGGTATTATTAATAGAAAATCAGGTGAGTTAGTTCATGAAATTACAATAGGTTTAAAAAGTGATAATTTTGAAAAAAATATTTCTTTTTACTCATGTAGTTAAAATAAAATAATGAAAAAATATTTACTTTATATAATTTTAAGTTGTTTAATTGCAACAACAGTATCGGCTCGAAAGACAGGTTGTGAAGGAAACTGCAAAGATGGTTTTGGTAAATGGACTTACACTGACAAAACAACATATGAAGGGAATTGGATTGGTACGCAAAAACAGGGGCAAGGAGTTGAGACTTGGCCTAATGGATATATTTACAAGGGTGAGTTTAAAAATAGTGTGTGGAATGGACAAGGTGTTTTAACTTTTCCAAATGGTGCAACTTATGACGGGGAATGGGCTAATGGCTTCATGAATGGAGAGGGGACATTTACAGGATCTGATGGAAAAGAAAAAATAGGAATTTGGAAAAATGGTAAATTACAAGAATAAATAAAAAATGTTAAAAAATATATATTTAGACAAATTAATGAAGATATCTGAACCAGCTAGACAATTTGGAGGTCTTGTTGTCTTAACAATTATTGTAATTTTTTCTTTTGCTATTTTAGATAATATTTTTGGTGAGGGTGAAGAGCTAATTGCCAAAATGAAAAAAGAAGAAGAAAGAATTGCAGAGACAAGAAAACAAAATGAGCTGATTTCAAGTCTGCCATCAGGAATCTTAGTATTCTATGATGGAACTGATCATTACAGATTATCTCTGGAAGAGTATGAAAAAGTTTGTAATGCAACAAAGATTATTCCTCAACGCGCAATTATGGGTGCCAATTTTTTAAATTTTAGAGCACATCATATTTACACAATTAATGGAAATAAAATTGATGAAACATTTGTTAAGTGGAACAAGGAAAATAATAAATGTTTTGCAGGTTTTACAGTGAGTGGAAATAATGTTGGGGTAGATGAAAAAATTACTGTCAGTGGAGAGGTTTTAAATTTCTTAAGTACTGGAATTGATACAAGAGTTTATTTTATTAAAAATTTTTAAGGAGGGAAACAAAAAGTACAAATAATATAAAAAGTGTTTTTTATTTTTATATCGTATAACTTATTAAAACATTATGACTGATACAGTAATTAAATGCGAATCTGTTTATAAAATTTTTGGAACAAATGCTAAAAAAATGCTTCAAGAAGCAAACGGGAATGTAGATGCTAAAACATTCCAAGAAAATGGATGTATAGTAGGTGTAAACAATGCATCTTTTGAAGTTTTAAAAGGAGAAATGCTAGTTGTTATGGGTTTATCTGGTTCAGGAAAATCAACATTATTAAGATGTATTTCTAGATTAACAGATGCAACTGCGGGGAAAATTTTTATAGAGGGGCAAGATTTACTTTCATTAAACAATAAAGAACTGATTGAACTTAGAAGAAATAAAATGGGAATGGTTTTTCAAAGTTTTGCTTTGCTTCCTCATAAAACAGTTGTGGAAAATATTGCTTTCCCACTTCAAATTAAAGGTATTAAAACCAAAGATAGCATCAAGAAAGCAATGGAAATGGTAAAGCTTGTTGGTCTTGATGGAAGAGAAAACTATTTTCCAAGAGAGCTTTCTGGTGGACAGCAGCAAAGAGTAGGTATTGCAAGATCATTGGCCGTTGAGCCTGATATTTGGTTTTTAGATGAACCATTTTCTGCATTAGATCCATTAATTAGAAAAGAGATGCAGGATGAATTCTTAAGACTTCAAGAAAAATTACAAAAAACAATTATGTTTATCACACATGATTTTGATGAGGCTTTAAAACTTGCCGATCGTATCGCAATAATGAAAGATGGAATAATTGAACAGTTGGATACACCAGCTAACATTGTGTTAAATCCAGCCACAGAATATGTGAAAAAATTTACTGAAGAAGTTCCTAGAGAGAAGGTTTTAAAAATAGAAGATGTAATGGAAAAACCAAATAATGAAAATTTAAGTGATTTAAAAGTTTTAAGAAATGAAATAATTGAAAATGTAGCTGAAAAAATATTAACTCAAGAAAAGTCAGTATCTGTAATTGATGAAAACAATCAAATTGTTGGCACTGTTCATCCATCAAAAATAATACATACAGTTTTTGGTGGAAAAAAAAGTAATGATTAAATTATGGAATTATTAAAAAAATATCCAAAATTATTTCAATGGCTATTTTTATTGGTTGTATTTTTTACTTTATGTTTTGCAATTGATGTTCCAGAAACTTATAAATTTATTAGAGGTCAAGCAGAATTTATTAAAGATCCTAATCAAAGCACCTACACGCTCTTTGGTGCAGAAGTAAGATACTACGCATTTGATGTTTTTTGGAGATTACCTCCTTTACTTGGATGGCTACCTATCTGGATAAACGATTCATTATTTTTTTTAATGAATGATTGGATGCCAATAGAATTTTGGAATGAAGATACTCAAGAATTTAAAACCCAACCTTTAGTTTTACAAATAACAAGAAATTTAACTTCATTTATAACATTTCTCATAGAATTAATTAGAGAGATTTTACTAGGTGGCGTTGAAACTATTGTTGCATTTACAAGTTGGGATTGGATAAGTGAAAATTCATGGGCAAAATTACCAGGGTTACCTTGGACAATTGTTGCAGCGGGAGCGGCAATACTTGGATATAAATTAAGTGGCAAGGGACTAGCTTTATTTGCTGCTATAGTAATGATTTATATTTCTATTTTTGGTCAATGGAAACCTTCGATGCAAACACTTTCTTTTATATTAGTAGCAGCACCACTATCTTTTATTTTTGGTTTGAGTTTAGGCATCATGGCATTCAAAAGTAAACGTGTGGAGAAAGCTTTATATCCAATACTTTTAGTTATGCAGACCATGCCTCAATACGCTGTATTGGTTCCTGCAATTGTTCTTTTTGGTGTTGGTGATCATGCTGGAGTAATTATAACGATGGTTGTAGCTGTTCCACCAATGATACTACTGACCTTGTTAGGTCTTAGAGGTATATCTCCTGAAGTTATTGAAGCTGGCCGAATGAGTGGATGTAATAATTTACAGCTTATGTTTAAAGTATTAATCCCCACCGCAAGAAGAGATATTTTGATTGGAGTGAATCAGGTTATTATGGTGTGTTTTTCTATGGCAGTAATTTCAGCCTTTATAGGTGCCAAAGGTTTAGGATTTAATTTATTGTTAGCCTTAAATCAGCTAAACATCGGATTAGCGTTAGAAGCAGGTTTATGCATTAGTTTGATTGCAATACTTTTAGATAAATTATCTTTAGCTTGGGCAAACAAACAAACAGATTATTTTGGTAACTTAACTTTTTTTCAGCGTTATAAAAATACATTATCTTTTTCTGTTGCAATATTAATTGGAATTATATTTGCTTATGTTGGATCTTTTTACTTTAAGGAGGGTTTTAATTATTTATATGAAATTCCTCACAACAAAGGAATATCAACTGCAGATTTTTGGAATAAAGGGGTTGATTGGATTTGGGATACTTTCTTTCAAACTTTAAAAATTTTTAATACATGGTTGATAGTAGATGTATTGCAGCCTATGCGAGCTGCCTATTTACGTATGCCCATTGTTGCAACATTTGTTCTAGTTATGGGGGCTGGTTATATAATTGGTGGAATACGTTCAGCTTTAACGGTGGGGGGATTAACACTATTCATAGCACTAAGTCCATGGTGGGACAGAGCTTTAGTTACTACGTACATGGCAACTTTTGGGGTCATCTTATCTTGTATAATTGGTTTTACTGTTGGAACTTTATGTTTTCAAAATAAACATACCACAAATTTTATGTTGGGTGTTTGTGATATTTTTCAAACATTCCCTTCATTTGTATATTTAATTCCAGTGATGATGCTTTTTGGGGTTACAGATACATCAGTATTAATTGCAGTAGTTGTTTATGCAACAATACCTGCCACAAGGTACACTATTGAAGGATTGAGAAGTGTTCCATCATCTTTGCATGATGCAGCTTCAATGTCAGGTGTAACAAAGATACAAAGATTGTTGAAAATAGAATTCCCTTTAGCACTTCCTCACATGATGCTTGGTTTAAATCAAACAATTGTATTTGCTTTATTTATGGTAATTATTGGAGCATTTATTGGAACAGAGGATTTGGGACAATATATTTTAAAAGCTATATCTGATAAAAAAGGTGCAGGTATAGGACTAACATTAGGCCTTTGTGTTGCCTTTATAGGTTTGGTATTTGACCATTTAATCCGAACTTGGGTAGAAAAAAGAAAAAAACAACTTGGTATAGATTAGTTAAAATATTCAACCTCAGAAAAAGTATCTGTTGGAAAAATCCAATAAAATTCCAAGATTTCGGTTCCAACATTTTTTAATGCATGTTTTGCATTTCCTGCAATATAAACTACATCACCTTTCTTAATCTCTTCAAGTTCACCAGATTTATTTAAAATTCCATTGCCGCCAGTAACTACATATATTTCTGCAGGTGAATGATAGTGGAGTGTTAAGTTACCCCCTGGAGCAATCTCTGCAAAACCAAGTGAAAGCCCAGAACTTCCCATAAAATCTGCATCAATTAAAAATTTCCACCTAACACCTGGATATTTCTCTGTTGTTGACCACTCTTGGTCAGAAACAGATTTAAGGTTTTTTACAAATATCATACACAATTACAACTTATGGCTTATTTTTTAGGTTGATCTAAAAATGTTTTTAAAGAATCGTCCATCGCAAC
>CAJQSF010000059.1 GCA_905612495.1 uncultured Candidatus Pelagibacter sp. | reverse complement strand
CACAACTGCCCCATATTCTTTTAGGATTTTTTTTGCTTGGTGTTCATGAATGTTCATGATTTATTTAGATAGATCTGGGTCTATTTTTGATGCAGCTTCCCATAATGCTTTCACGGCATCTATTGAGTGCATAAATTCTTTTTTTTCTTTTTCATCCAAGTCTATTTGCTCTATTTTTTCAACACCATCTTTACCAATTATTACTGGTACACCGGCATAAACATGGCTAACTCCATATTCTCCATTTAAATGAACTGCACATGGAAGTAATTTTTTTTCATCTTTTAAATATGCTTCTGCCATTTGCACTCCCGAAGCTGCTGGTGCATAAAATGCAGAACCTTTTTCTAAATATTTAACAATCTCAGCTCCTCCATCTCTAGTTCTTTGGTTAATTTCTTCTAATCTTTCCGAAGATATTTTTCCTTCTTTAACTAAGTCTAGTAATGGTTTGCCTGAAACTTTTGTGAATCTTGGTAGGGGAACCATTGTGTCTCCATGACCTCCCATAACCATTGCTTCAATTTCTTTTACAGGAACATTTAACTCTAGAGATAAAAATAATTTAAATCTTGCGCTGTCCAAAATTCCTGCCATTCCAACTACTTTATTTACTGGTAACCCTGAAAATTTTTGAAAGGCCATCACCATAACGTCTAAAGGATTGGTGATGCATATAACAAATGCATTAGGCGCATTTTTTTTAATACCTTCTGCTACTTGTTTAATAATTTTTAAATTAATACCTAATAAATCATCTCTACTCATTCCTGGTTTTCTTGGAACGCCTGCGGTGATTATTATTACATCAGAATCTTTTATATCTTCATAATTGTCTGTTCCTGAAAATTTTGCATTAAAGCCATCAACAGAAGAAGATTGAGCAATATCCAAAGCTTTACCTTTAGCTATTCCGCTTGCAACATCAAACAATACAACTTCATTAGCAACTTCTTTAGTTCCAATTAAGTGAGCTAAAGTGCCCCCAATTTGACCTGCACCTATTAAAGATATTTTTTTCATTTTTTTCCTTATTTCATTGTTGGCATGATAAATTCTGGATTAGATCTTATTCCAGAGGGCCATCTTGATGTTACTGTTTTAAGTTTTGTATAAAATTTAATTCCTTCGGCTCCATGCATTGCACTGTCTCCAAATAATGATCTTTTCCATCCACCAAAACTATGAAAAGCCATTGGCACAGGTATTGGAACATTAATTCCAACCATACCAACTTGAATTTTACTAGCAAATGTTCTGGCTGAATCACCATCTCTCGTGTAGATGCTTACTCCATTTCCATACTCATGGTCATTAATTAATTTTGTTGCCTCTTCGAAAGTTTTAACTCTTATTACTGATAAAACTGGTCCAAATATTTCTTCTTTGTAAATTCTCATATCTTTTTGAACATGATCAAATAAACAGCCCCCAATAAAGAAACCGTTTTCATAACCTTGAAGTTTTATATTTCTTCCATCAACAACTAATTTGGCGCCTTCTTCAACACCTAAGTCAACATAACCTTTTACTTTTTCCAAATGTTCTTTGGTAACCAACGGACCCATCTCAGATGTTTTATCCATGCCAGGTCCAACTTTTAAAGCTTCAGCTTTTTTTGATAAACGTGCAACTAGTTCGTCACCTATATCTCCTACAGCTACGGCAACTGATTGGGCCATACATCTTTCTCCAGCTGACCCATACGCAGCACCCATTAATCCATTTACTGCACCATCAAGATCACAGTCAGGCATTACAACTAAATGATTTTTTGCACCACCTAAAGCTTGAACTCTTTTTTCATTTTTTGCAGAATTTTCATAAATATATTTAGCAATTGGTGTTGAACCTACAAAGCTTACAGCTTTGACATCTTTGTTTGTTAAGATTGCATCAACAGACTCTTTATCTCCATTAACAACATTAAAAACACCGTCTGGTAATCCAGCTTCTGTTAGTAGTTCTGCAAGTCTTAGTGGGCAGGAGGGGTCTTTTTCTGATGGTTTTAAAATAAATGTATTTCCACAAGCTATAGCAATAGGAAACATCCACATCGGTACCATTGCTGGAAAGTTAAAAGGTGTAATACCAGCAACTACTCCAAGTGGTTGACGCATTGACCAGCTATCCACATTAGTTCCTACATTTTCTGAAAATTCTCCTTTAAGTAAATGTGGAATTCCACATGCAAACTCAACTACCTCTAATCCTCTTGTTAAAGAACCTTTGGCATCTTCATAAACTTTACCATGTTCTGAAACTATTAATTTTGTAAGCTCATCAGTATTTTTTTCTATTAACTCTTTAAATTTGAACATCACTCTTGCTCTTTGAAGGGGAGGTTTCTGTGACCAAGTTTCAAAAGCTTTTTTTGCTACTTCTACAGCTTGATCAAGGTCAGTTTTACTAGCTAACCTTACTTCGGATTCTTGTTCACCTGTTGCAGGATTGAAAATTTTACTTTTTCTGTCAGATGAGCCTGAAATTAGCTTTCCACCAACAAAATGTTCTAATAAATTCATGAATGGTGTTATTTAAAGGGGTAATTAGCTTGTTGCAAGCATTTTTTTCAATTCAGCTATGGCTTTTGCTGGATTTAATCCCTTAGGACAAGCATTGGTGCAATTCATAATAGTATGACATCTATACAGCTTAAGTTCATCAGCTACTTTTTTTAATCTCTCTTTTCTTTCATCATCTCTACTATCTACTATCCATCTATAAGCTTGAAGCAAAACTGCAGGACCTAAAAATTTATCCTCATTCCACCAATAGCTTGGGCAAGAAGTAGAACAACATGCACACATGATACATTCATATGCACCATCTAATTTTTTTCTATCTTTTTGAGATTGAATAATTTC
Source organism: uncultured Candidatus Pelagibacter sp. (assembly GCA_905612495.1). Lineage (GTDB taxonomy): Bacteria > Pseudomonadota > Alphaproteobacteria > Pelagibacterales > Pelagibacteraceae > Pelagibacter. The sequence continues at coordinate 2,349 of CAJQSF010000059.1, read as the reverse complement.
TGTAGTTTCAACTTTTGTATTTGTTTTCAACCAAGGCTCAATTGATTCGTATTGTTTATACAATCCACTTAAGTCCCCAATTAAATCTTTTTTAACTTTTAGATGAGGTAGTGGATAAATATTTATATCTCCTTCAATTTCTGAATGAGGTTTTGTACATGCTAAACCATTTTTACCATCCATATTCATTGCACAAGATCCACAAACACCATGTGCACAAGATCTCCGATAAGCCAATGATGGGTCAATTTCGTTTTTAATCTTATTTAAAATATCTAATACTTTTGATGGACAGTTATCCATATCAACTTCATAAGTATCCTCTCTTGGATTTTCTCCATTTGAGGGATCCCACCTATAAACATTTACTTTTCTGATATTTTTTGATCCAGTTTTATCTTGATAATAAATACCTTTTTGAACTTCTGAATTTTTAGGTAAATTTATTTGAACCACTAGTAAACTCTTTCTTGTGGTGGAAAGTATTGAACTTCATTTGTTAAAGTTGTTTTAGTAACTGGTCTATAACCAATTTTTGAATCTTTTCCATTGCACCAAGCAATAGTGTGTTGCATAAATTTTTCATCGTCTCTTTTTGGGAAATCTTCTCTTGCATGTGCGCCTCTACTCTCTTGTCTATTATAAGCAGAATCCACTGTTGTAATTGCTTGTCTTATCAAGTTATCAAACTCCAATGTTTCCACTAAATCAGTGTTAAAAACAAGCGACCTATCTTTTACAGAAATTGATTCCATTCCATCGTATGCTTTTCTAATATCATCAACACCCTCTTTAAGTGTTTTTTCTGTTCTAAAAACAGCACACTTTGATTGCATGGTTTTTTGCATTGAAAGTCTAAGCTCTGCAGTACTATTTTCACCGTTAGAGTTTCTTAATTTATCAAATCTTTCTAAACATTTTTCTGTTTCAGTCTCTCCTATATCTTCATGTGGGGTTCCTGGTTTTACAAGTTCTGCAGCTCTTCTAGCTGCGGCTCTTCCAAATACAACTAGGTCAATTAAAGAATTAGATCCCAATCTATTCGCTCCATGAACAGAAACGCAGGCAGCCTCACCAATTGCCATTAATCCTGGAACTGTTTCAGAATCATTGCCTGTTAATACTTCAGCTTTATAGTTTGTTGGGATACCTCCCATATTGTAATGAACAGTGGGAACTACTGGTATTGGCTCTTTAGTTACATCAACATTTGCAAATAATCTTGCTGCTTCAGTTATTCCTGGAAGTCTACTTTCAATAATACTTTTGTCTAAATGACTTAAGTGTAAGTGAACATGATCCTGTTCTTTACCCACACCTCTTCCTTCATTAATCTCAATTGACATTGATCTACTTACTACATCTCTAGATGCTAAGTCTTTAGCTTTTGGTGCATAACGCTCCATAAATCTTTCACCTTTTGAATTAACTAAATAGCCACCTTCTCCTCTAACACCTTCAGAAATTAAAGTTCCATGTCCATAAATTCCTGTTGGATGAAATTGTACAAATTCCATATCTTGTAATGGTAAACCTGCTCTTAAAACCATTGCATTTCCATCTCCAGTACAAGTGTGTGCTGAAGTTGCAGAATAATAAGCTTTTCCATAACCACCTGTTGCAATTATTGTGCTATGAGCTCTAAATCTATGAATTGTTCCATCATTTAAATTCCAAGCAATAAGACCTTTGCATTCACCATCTTTCATTAATAAATCTAGAGCGAAGTATTCAATAAAAAATTCAGTGTTGTGTTTTAAGGCTTGCCCATAAAGTGTGTGAAGTATTGCATGTCCAGTTCTATCTGCGGCTGCGCATGTTCTTTGAACAATTCCATTGCCATAATTTTTTGTCATTCCACCAAAAGGTCTTTGGTAAATTTTACCATCATCAGTTCTACTAAATGGAACTCCATATTTTTCTAATTCTATAACAGCTGCTGGAGCTTCTTTACAAAGATACTCGATACTATCTTGGTCACCTAACCAGTCAGCACCTTTGACTGTATCATACATATGCCAACGCCAATCATCTTCGCCCATATTTCCTAAAGATGCAGAAATTCCTCCTTGAGCGGCAGAGGTATGACTTCTTGTTGGAAATACTTTTGAAATACAGGCTGTCTTTAAACCAGCTTCACTTAAACCAACAGCAGCTCTTAAGCCTGATCCGCCTGCACCAAGTACGATAACATCGTATTCATGATCTATAATTTTATATGAACTCATGTATTTAAATTAAATATTATTATAATTGTAATTAAGGGAGTTATTATAGCAAATATATTCAAAGTTTTGTTTGCGACATTTTTGATTTTTTCATCCTGTATATAGTCTTCAAATACCTCAC
>CAJQSF010000058.1 GCA_905612495.1 uncultured Candidatus Pelagibacter sp. | reverse complement strand
TGATTTTAATTATTATAATTTAGCAATTTCAAATAAAAAAGAAATTAAAAGCTTTTATCTTAACGATTTTTTTCCATCTTCTGGTTCCTCATTAAATACATTAGTTAAAGATGATAAATTATGGAATTTCACAAGAAAATTATTTACCTTTGATTTTAAGAAAAAATTTTCATTACATAAAGTTCAATCAGATACCTTAGATAATATTTGTAATTCTAAAAACATTAAAGAAATAGATATTTTAAAAATTGATGTTGAGGGTTCAGAACTTGATATATTATTGGGTGCTGAGAGAATATTACACAATGTAAGTATAATTCAATTAGAAATATTAGATTCTAAAGATAATTTTGATAAAAAATATTCTAACATCTGCGATCTGCTTAAAAAAAAATATAACTTTAAAATTTTACTTAAAAAAGAAATATTATCTTTAGGTTTTTTTAGTTCCCTTAAAGCATACGATGTAATTTTTACCAAAATATGAATTAGTTAGAAAAAGATCAATTTAATTATTAAAAAATAGTTTAAACTTATTTTAAGTTAGTTAATTTTGACAAAGAATATATTCATCGTTGAATAATGATATTTATAAATCTCTTTAATAAAGCATTTTTTAGTTTCTTTTTTTATCCATCAAACTATTAATGCGATATGTGTTGAATATCTATTTAAATTGCTTTCATCGATACACTTGAGTTATAAACAAATAAAGATATAAGAATGAAAAAATCAAAGTGCCCTCGTGGTGAAATTGGTAGACACAACGGACTTAAAATCCGTGCCTTTTTGGAGTGCCAGTTCGAGTCTGGCCGAGGGCACCACTAAATGAACAATAATTTTTATTTGGTTTTTGATAAAACTAAATCTTCATTAAGAATCAAGTCATTTATCTTAAAAAAAATCAAAACTACCTCTTTAAAAAGATCTTCTATTATAATTGTTTTAGGAGGTGACGGTTTCATGCTGCAAACGCTAAAAAGATTTTACAAATATAATAAATTTTTTTATGGAATTAACTCCGGTAATTATGGGTTTTTAATGAATAAATTTTCAGATAAAAATTTTTTAAAAAACCTGAATACTTTAAACAATATTAAAATACATCCATTGCAAATGACGGTAACAAATAAAAATAACCAGATTAAAAAAGCTATAGCTATTAATGAAGTTTCTATATTAAGACAGAGCAAGCAAGCATCGTCTATATCCATAACAACTAATAAAAAAAATGTAATTAAAAGATTAATTTCAGATGGCATACTAGTTTCTACACCTGCTGGAAGTACAGCTTATAATTTATCAGCACACGGTCCAATTTTAAACTTAGATTCAAATAAACTTGCTATTACACCTATTAGTCCTTTTCGCCCCCGGAGATGGAGAGGCCTCATTATCAACGACAAATCCCAAGTTATTATAAAAAATTTAGATATTAAAAAAAGACCCATTAGTGCTGTAGCAGACAATATTGAAGTAAGAAATGTGAGGCATATAAAAATTAATGCGAATAAAAGAATTACTTTTAATTTATTATACGATAAAAATAATAGCCTATATAAGAAAATAAAAATTGAACAAACTAGAAAAGAAACGTCAAACGAATAAAACAAAATTTTAAGATAATGTTTACTTGTCTGATGTCTGCAATAAAATCCATTTTTATAGAAATTTTTTTTAAAGTTTACTGAATAATTGCTGTAGCAAAACCTAGACTAGCCACTCTCCCAGTATACAATCCTTTACCCAAGATTGGCACAACACCCACTGTAGAACCTGTAAAAACATAGAAGTCTTTACTTAGAGCTACCTTGTCTTTTCTAAGTTCGTTCAGTACAAATTTAAGTGAGTTCAATGGACTTATGTACACAGTATTGGTATTGCCATCAACACTTTGTCTTATTTTCTTGTTAGTGATATTTGTTTTTAAATTACCAATATTGATTTTTTTATACTTTTGTTTTTTTCCAATAAGAAATTTGACATTAGCCCCAAAATCACTGCATAAATCACCAAAACTTGTAATACCTTTTTTTCTTTGTCTATACCCAACAACCTCAATACAAGGTGCCACATGAGAAATATATTTTGTAATATTTTTCATGTTAATCAAACTCCTGGAAGAAAAAAAAGATTTTTTAACAAGATAACAAACTTCAAGCTCAATACCTAAGGTGAATTTGTTAATCTTTACTTTCTGACCACTTTTTATAAAATTCTTTTTAAAAATTGATGCATAGAATGGCTTCTTTTCTTTAAGCTTTTTCATCACTGGTATTGCTGTTCCTGCAGCTTTAAATCCTATTATTGGATCAGAAACTTTTTTTTCACATAGTTTTCTTAGCTTTTGAGCTTCACTTAATTTTTTTGTAAATTTAGATGGAATAGGTGCAATTATTTTATTGTTAATAAATGCATTAACTAATTTATCTGCTGTTTTCTCTAATAAAGTTTTTTTCATTTTTGAATGTTTAATATACTTGCAGGGTCCAGTCTAGTACCAAACCAATTAAGCCTAATATCTAGATGAGGCCCAGTTGATCTGCCTGTCGTTCCAACAGTTGCAATAATATCTCCTTTTTTAACATGGTCACCTACGTTTACAAAAATTTTATCCATGTGCATATATAAAGTTGAAATTCCATGACCGTGATCAAATATCAAGGTAGCACCTGTATAAAACAAATCTTTCTCAGCCAAAGTAACAATTCCGTTATTCATAGCTTTAACAGGAGTGCCTTTTTTTTGAGCAAAATCCAAACCATAGTGTGGCCATTTAGGTATACCATTTAAAATTCTTTGACTTCCATAAACACCTGTAATTATTGCATCATCAACTGGGATAATAAATTTTTCTTTAAAAAACTGTAAATCACTTTCAATTTCTCTAGCTTCACTAATTAACTTATTTTCTCTTTTGATTCGTGCATAAAACTCCTTAGGTGGTGTAACTTTTTTTTTTGGTAAACCTTCTATTTTTTGAATATTATATTTTCTCTTTTGGATTTTTTTGACAATATTCTTATTGTCTTCAGTAATTATAATGTCTAATTTTCTATCTTTTTCAATTCCAAAAGCAAAATAACCTTCCTTTGAGACTTTTACTTTTCTTTTATCAATAACAATTTCTGTACCTGGCTCTGTTTTACCAATGATATAATGTCCTTGAATAAACTTCCCCTCAAACTCCATTGCATGAGTTTGTGTTGATGTAAAAAAAATTACTAATAAAAGTAATCTATATATTATTTTGCAGTCCATCCGCCATCGACTAGGATTGATGTAGCTGTGACCATTGAAGAAGCTGATGAAGCTAAAAAACAAACACTAGTTGCTACATCACTTTCGGTTGCTAATTTACCCATAGGTATATTGCCTAAAGCTAACTTTTTGAATTTTTTGTTTTTAAAAAATTTTTTAACCATTGGTGTTGCAACAAAGGTAGGGGCCACAGTATTTACTCTAATATTATATTTAGCAAGCTCTACACCCATTCCTTTTGTTAAACCTTCTATTCCAAATTTTGTCATATTATATACATTTCTTCCTGCCATACCTACATGACCAAGTTGAGATGACATATTAACTATAGAGCCTGATCTTGTCTTATTTTTTAACATTTTTTTTACAACCAATTGAGCAACGTTAAAAGCAGCTTTGAGATTAAGATCTACTAGATAATTCATGTTTTCTTGTTTAATTTTTTCAAATGGTTCTGGAATGTTAGTGCCAGCATTATTTACTAAAATATCAATAATTTTAACTTTATCCAATTTTTCTTTTAATTCTTTAAAGTTCATTACATCACAGTTAATTTTAATAACCTTACCTTTAATTTTTTTTATTTCTTTCTCAAGTTTATCTAGATCTGATTGAGTTCTACTTAATGCAATAATTGTTGCTCCTGCTTCTGCTAATGCAATAGAGCAGGCTCTTCCCAACCCTTTACCAGCACCTGTTACTAGTGCATATTTATTTTTGAGATTAATTTTTTGTAAGTACATTAGATTAATAATTTTAAATCAGTATAGATTAATTCTAAAGCCACTGCTAGTATAGCAATTAAGCCAATCCAAGCTATCCATTTATATTTATTAATCCATCTTGATATTACAGTAGCAGCTGTGGCCATAAGGATTATTGATAAAGCCAACCCAAAAATTAGTAAAACGTAATGATCTCCAGCAGCGCCAGCTACACCTAAAACATTATCTAAACTCATTGTAAAATCGGCAAGTAGCACTGTCCATATAGCTTTCATGAAATTTGAATTGTCTACTTTAATATCTTCATCACCTGATTGTCCTTTGATTACATCAGTGTAAAGTTTGTAGACTATATAAAGAAGTAGTAATCCACCTATCAGTCTTAATCCTGTTATTTGAAGTAAGTAGGCAGTTAACATGGTAAGAATAATTCTTAAAATTACTGCACCACCTATTCCCCAGAAAATTATTTTTTTTCTTTGTTCCACTGGAAATTTAGACGCAACCATTCCAATTACAATGGCGTTATCTCCAGCTAAAATTAAATCTATAAAAATAATTTGCCCTAGAATTACAAGTTGTTCGGCTCCAAATAATTCAGTAAACATTAACTGTTTAATATCATATCCGCACCTTTTTCAGCAATCATTATTGTTGGTGCATTAGTATTTCCAGAAGTGATATTAGGCATAACAGAAGCATCAATTACTCGTAAATTTTCAATTCCATGAACTTTTAATTCATCTGATACCACTGAATTCTCATCATTACCCATTTTACAAGTTCCTACTGGGTGAAATATTGTTTGTGCGTAATTACTTGCTGCCTTCACTAGCTCTTCGTCATCTTGGATATTAGTACCAGGTCTAAATTCTTCAGGTTCATATTGTTTGAATTCATTGCTTTCTAAAACAATTTTTCTAATTAACCTTAAACCTTTAGCGGCTACTATCCGATCCTCATCACTTGAAAGATAATTCATCTTAATCTTTGGGTTTTCTCTACTGTTTTTACTTATAATATTAATTTCACCTTTACTTGTTGGCCTGATGTTTGCCACAGTGGGGGTGAATGCAGCAAAATCATGTAAATTTGAACCACCTAACTTATCCGTACTAATAGGCTGAACATGAAATTGTAAATTAGGAGTTTCTTTAAATGAGTCACTTTTTGCAAACCCACAAAGTTGACTAGCACCCATAGTCATTGGACCACTTCTTAAAAAAATATATTCCATTCCAATCATTAATTTACCAATCAGACTGTTAATCTTTTTATTCAAAGTTTTAATATTTTTAACTTTATAAACGGGCCTAAACATTAAATGGTCTTGCAAGTTTTTACCTACACCAATAGAGTTTTTTACAACATTAATTCCAAGTTTAGATAATTTTTTACTATCACCAATACCAGAAGTTTGAAGAATTTGTGCTGAACCAATTGAGCCAGCACTTAAAATTATTTCCTTATTTGTTTTAGTTGTAAAAGATTGATTATCTTTCCAGTAAGAAACACTGACAGCTTTTTTATTTTCAAAGTTTATTTTTTCAACATGACACTTTGTTTCAATCTTTAAATTTTTTCTATTTTTAATTGGGTTTAAATATCCTACAGCTGTGCTACATCTTAAGCCATTCTGTTCAGTTACTTGAAAGTAACCACATCCAAAATTATTACCTTTATTAAAATCATTTACTTTAGGAATGCCAATTTCTTCAGCTGCATTCATAAAAGCATCTAATATAGGTAATTTTATTCTTTGATCTGAAACAGATAATGGCCCACCAACAGCATGAAATTCACTTTCACCTCTCTCTTGATTTTCAGCTTTTAAAAAATAAGGTAAAACATCATTCCAACTCCAACCCTTATTTCCTAATTGCCTCCAAATATTATAATCTTGTTCTTGCCCCCTTATATAAAGCAGACCATTTATGGATGAGCTTCCACCAAGAGTTTTTCCTCTAGGGTAGGGTATAGATCTATTTTCCATCGTTTCATCAGGCTCTGTTTTATAACACCAATCAGTTTTTGGATTATGCATTGTTTTATAATATCCAACTGGAATATGAATCCATGGGTAAGAGTCGTTTCCACCAGCTTCAATTAAAAGTACTTTGTTATTTGGATTTTCTGAAAGTCTGTTAGCTAAAACACAGCCAGCTGAACCAGCACCAATAATTATATAATCAAAACTACCCATAAGAATAAGGAGTTTATAATCTGTAAAATTAAAAATACTAGTGTTCACGGTAATATAAGGGGGTAAATAATGATATTAACTCTTGTTTTAGATTTATTTTTTTGAGAGAGTTCTTCTTTTATAAAAAAAACACAACGAGAGGGAAAATAAATATGAAAAAAATCATATCATTGTTTGTTGGGTCGCTTCTACTTACTGTAATGACAGTAACAGGTGCGTCTGCGCAAACTCTTAAGTGTCAAACAGTAATTAGTGCAAAAGCTGATGAAGTGGTAATGTTAAAAGATTTCACTGATACAGTAACTGAACTAACTAGTGGATCACTTAAATTCGAAATTATGCCAGCTGGATCTGTAGTAGGTGTAAAAGAAACTTTAGATGCAGTTGATAAAGGATTAATTGATTGTGGTTTTGCTTGGACTCACTATTGGTCAGGCGATCACCCAGCAGCTATGTTATTTGGTTCGCCAGTAGCAGGTGCAGGTGTTGGTATTGATAACATCGCATTTTTATCTTGGTTCCAATATGGTGGTGGTAAAGAACTTTATGACCAACTATGGACTGAGATGGGAAGAGATATCAAAGGATTTATGCTACAACCAGTAGGCCCTGAAGCTTTAGGTTGGTTCAAAGAGCCAATTAATAGCATGGCTGACTTTAGAAAGTACAAGTTCAGAACTCCTCCGGGAATTCCTGGCCAAACTTATAAAGACATTGGTGTAGCTTCTGTTGCAATGGGTGGGGGAGATATTTTACCAGCTCTTGAAGCAGGAACAATTGATGCTGCTGAATGGTGTTGTCCTAAGCCGGATATGACATTTGGTTTTCAGAAAGTTCTAAAACATTACTACTTACAAGGTCTTCACCAAGTAGTAGTAAATGCTGATTTCTATATTACAGGATCTAAATACAAAAAGATGTCTGCTTTAGAGAAAAAAGCTTTAGAAGTTGCTGCAAATGCATCTTTATCAAAATCAATGAGTTACAGAATATATGAAAATGGAAAAGCTCTACATACGTTGACTACAGAGCATGGTGTTATTTTACATGATACTCCTGCTGACTATTTCCCAGCGTATATGGCTGCAGCAAAAGCAGCTTTAGAAAAAAATGCGGCTAAGAACCCATTCTTTGCTAAAGTATGGCAGTCTCAAAAAGACTTTGCTGATATAGCTGTTCCATTTTGGTCTGGATCTCAAATGTCAAATGCTAAGCTAGGAATGGCTCACGCAGAAACATTAAAGTAGTATTTAGATATAAATAATTATGAATGAAGCGGACCTAACGGTCCGCTTCATTTTTTTTAAGAATTTACTTATGCCAAGAAACCACAATTCAAAAAAACCTAAAAAACTAATCAAGCCTATGAAGCTTGATATTTCAGATGAAATGATTGCTGAAAGAAGAGGTGGCTCAGGTCCAATGCCTAAAGATATGCCTAAATGGATGGCATTAACTATTACAAAAATTGATTTCGCCAATAAGTGTATTGGCAACGTGGTTTGTTGGATTATTATACCTTTGATATTTGCGATGGTTTATGAGGTTTTAGCTAGAAAACTTTTTAATGCTCCAACGATGTGGGTGTACGATATGAGTAGGTTTTTTTATGGTGCACTATTTATGCTTGGTGCAGGTTACGCTTTATCAAAAGGTGTTCATATAAGAGCAGATTTTTTATATAGAAATTTTAAAACCACAACTCAAGGCAAAGTAGATTTTTGGTTATATCTATTATTTTATTTCCCAGGATTAATTGTCTTTTTATATATGACTACTGGCTTTGTTCAGGAATCAATTATGAGGGGTGAAAGAGGTATGGATACAGCTTGGATGCCATACATGTGGCCAATAAAATCATCTTTATGGTTAGGAATAGTATTTTTACTTGTCCAGGGAGTATCGGAAATATTTAAAAGTTATTGGGCTGCTACTAAAGGTGTGTGGCCAGGAGGAGATGAGTAATGTTAGCTGAATTCATGGATCCAGCTATTTTAGGCTTTATCCTTATTGGTGTAATGCTGTTTTCTATATTTGTTGGTTTTCCAATATCATTTACATTAATATTTCTTGGTTTTTCCTTTGGGTATTTAGGATTTGGTAAATTGGTGTTTTATTTAATGACCTTACAGTTTTCAATGGTCATGACTGAACAAACTCTTGCAGCCGTTCCACTCTTTGTCTTTATGGGAATAATGATGGAGCAAGCTGGATTAATGGAAAGATTATTTTCAGCATTTCAATTAATGTTAGCCAAAGTAAGAGGCTCTTTATATTACGCAGTACTATTTGTTTCAGTTATTTTTGCAGCAGCAACAGGGATTGTTGGTGCATCAGTAACAATTTTAGGAATAATGGCTGCTAAATCTATGAACAAATCTGGTTATAATGTTCGATTAGCAGCTGGAACTATCACAGCTGGAGGAACATTGGGTATTTTAATTCCACCAAGCATTATGCTTGTTGTGATGGGGCCAATAATGGAAATACCAGTTACAGATTTATTTGCTGCAGCAATTATTCCAGGAATATTATTAGCAACACTTTATGCCGCGTATACAACTATTAGATGTTGGATAGATCCAAGTTTAGGGCCAGTATTGCCAGTCGAATTAAGAGCTACTAGTATGGTAGCTGTTTGGAAAGAGTTTTTTATTGGTTTAGTTCCTCCAGCTGCATTAGTTTTTGCTTCACTAGGGAGTATTTTATTTGGCTTTGCTACACCAACAGAGGCAGCTGGTTGTGGTGCAATGGGCTCTTTATTGCTAGCTCTAGCTTATAGAAAATTAACATTTGGACGATTACAAGAAGCTTTAGTTAAAACTTTAGAAATTTCTGCATTAATAATGGTTTTAGTTGCAGCATCAAACTTTTTTGGAGCTGTATTTTCAAGACTGGGAACACCAATGCTATTGACTGATTTCTTGTTAGGTTTAGAGATGAATAGATATTTAATTCTTGGAATGATTATGGTCATGATTTTTCTTTTAGGATGGCCTTTAGAGTGGGTGCCAATTGTTATGATTATAGTTCCAATTATACTGCCATTAGTTGAAGCACTTGGATTTAACTTAACTTGGTTTGCAATCCTTGTAGCGGTAAACCTCCAGACAGCATGGCTCTCACCACCTGTCGCTCTATCAGCTTATTTTTTAAAAGGTGTAGTTCCAGAATGGGACCTTAAAGATATTTATCACGGAATGATGCAGTTTATGGTTATTCAAGTTATTGGTTTAATTTTAATAATAGTATTTCCACAGATTGCTTTGTGGCTTCCATCCTATCTATATGGACAGTAGATTTTATTAGTTTATTATCTAGAGAGTGAATCAAAATAAATCAAAAAATAGTCTACTTAACTGGGAACTAGTTTCAGTGAATCCTAATGATAAAAATTGGGATTGGAAAGATTTATTCTGTTTTTGGGGAAATAATATTCAAAGTGTAATTGGATTTTCTCTTATAGCGTCACTTTATTTGGTTTATGAATTAAATGTTTTTGTTGTTTTATTTGGAACTTTAATAGCTTCAGTTTTTATCTATTTTTTTGCTAACCTTATTGGAAAACCATCACAAAAATACGGTCTACCTTTTTTAGTAATTTTAAGAAGCTCTTTAGGAGTAAAAGGCGCAAAATACGTTGGCCTCTTTAGAGGCTTGGTTGGTATCTTTATGTTTGGTATTCAAACTTATT
>CAJQSF010000057.1 GCA_905612495.1 uncultured Candidatus Pelagibacter sp. | reverse complement strand
GATTTTTTGCTTATTATATTTTTTTTAATGCATATGTAGCCACTCGTATAATCAGTAATATCTTTATAAAAAATTAAATTACATAATTTATTAAATAAGATACTTTGATTTTCATTATTTTCTTTAAGTATTTTTTTATCATCGAAGTATCTAATGCTTTTTTCCAAAAATCTTGAATAAATTACTAAATCTTTTTTCTCCATATGTTTAAAAACATACTTAATGTATTCAGGAGGATGCTGAAAATCAGCATCCATCCATATAATATTTTCATATTTGGATTTTTTAATTCCTAAATTAATCGAATTAGCTAAATTTTTTTTTTTATTTTTTCTTACAAATAATCTAATTTTATTATTTTTAATCAATTCTTTTTTTAGAGTATCAATAGTTCCATCTATAGAATTGTCATCAACAACTATGATTTCATATTTAATCTTCTTGTTTTTAAAGTTTTTTATAATCGCATTAATTAATTTAATGATATGACCATTTTCATTTAATGTGGGTAATATTATTGAATAGTTCATTTAATTTAATTTAAGTATTTATTTTAGAAAATCATCAAATAAAATTGGCCCATGATAGATCAGATTAAGTTTAATAAAAATCATTTTTTATAAAATAATTTTCTTAGAATAACCATAACGATCACCAAAATAAAAAATCCCACTAAGGGAATATATATGTCGGGAGAATATATTAAATCGGTCATTCTAGGTGCTACTAAATTTTGATCAATAATTTTTTCAAGTCCACTGCCTATTGAAACTACCAAAAATAATGCAGGCGTAATTCCAAATAATGTTGCAAAAAAAAAATTACTTATTTTAACATTAAAAATACAGGGTAATACATTAGAAATAGCAAAAGGAATTCCTCCTATAAACCTATAAGCCAAAAGATAAAAAAATTCTGATTTTTTAAATTTTATTTCTAAATTTTTAAATCTATTTAGAAACTTTTCTTTGATTACTTCTTTAAAAAAATAGTTTCCAAGAACATACAAAATTGTAGCACCTGTCGACAATCCAACAACTAAAATTAAAATCCCAACCCATTTACCAAAAATAAAACCTGCTAACAGTGCAACTGGTAAACCAAAACCTGCCAAGACCACCCAAAAAATTGTTAAAATTAAAAATATTAATGATAATAAAAAAAAATTACCTTGTTTCAAATCAAAAAAATAATCTCTATTGTTTTTGATAAATTCATAACTTGTTAATTCTTGAAGGGTAAATTTTGATAATAGAAAGTATATAAATGATGAAACAAGAAGAAGATAAAATAAACCTAAAGTTATCTTAACTTTTTTTGATTTTTCCATAATTTATTGATGGTATTATAAAATCTTCTATTTGCTATTTATACATATAATTACTATAAAGATCGAAATTTATAAAAACTTAAATAAATCCTATGAAAAGAACATATCAGCCCAAAGTTGGAAAGCGTCTTAAAAAACATGGTTTTAGATCAAAGATGGCAACTAAGGGTGGGAAAAAACTTCTTAAGAGAAGACGTGATAAAGGACGTAAGGATCTTACAGTGTCATCCACTCAAAAAAAGCCAAAAGGTAAATAAGCTAGACTAAATGAAAAGCAAAATTGTTGCTCTTTCTAAAAATGAAGATTTTAAAAATTTACTTAAGAAGAAAAAAATCTCAAATAAATATATCACCCTTTTTTTTGGTTCTCTTGAAGACAAAGATAATAAAAAACTAAATATCAGCTTTGTAGCTAAAAAAAAACTGATCCGTTGTGCTGTCAAAAGAAATAAAGTTAAAAGAAGATTAAGAAATATTGTAAATGAAGCTGTAAAAAATATATCAATAAACTTTAACTATTCTTACCTCGTGATTGCGAAAATAACTATGCTAAACAACGAATATGCGCTAATAAAAGATACTTTATTTAAAGATATAGAAAAAGTTAAGTAATGAATATTATATCAAACATTTTAATTAGCCTGATCAAATTATATAAAATGGTTATTAGCCCCTACTTGACTCCTTCGTGCAGATATCTACCAACATGTTCAGAATATGCAATTGAATGCTTAAGAACATATGGGCTAATTAAAGGGATTTCAAAAAGCACAAAAAGAATTTTTTCTTGTCACCCTATCAAAATATTAGGTGGTGGTGAGGGGTTTGATCCAGTAAATAAAGAATTAAAGGCTAAGAAATAATGGATACTAGAAACATAATAGCAGCAATATCGCTATCAGCAGCAGTTATTATTTTATACTCTCTTTTTTTTCAGCCTGACCCTGCGATTATCAAACAGAATTTAGCTGAACAAAAAAAAATAGAAAATAATACTGATACTCCTAGCTTAGATAAAAATGAAAACTTCGCAAAACTTTCAAGAACAGATGCTTTAAAAGAAAATAGCAGAATTCAATTTGAAAATGGTAGTGTTGTTGGATCTATTTCTTTAAAAGGTGCGGCAATCGATGATTTAACTTTCAAAGAATATAATGTTGAGCTTAATGGTAGTGATAAAATAACTCTATTGAACCCAAGAAATGTTGAAGATGGTTATTTAATCGAAAGTGGTTTTGTAAGCACTAACAAAAATATAAACATACCTGATGCTTCTACAGTTTGGAAAGTTTCTGGAAATAAAAAATTAACTAATAATAGTCCTGTAAAACTAACATGGAGTAATTCTCAAGGCATTACATTCGAAAAATATATAAGCTTAGATAATCAGTTCTTATTTACTATAAAAGAAAAAATAATTAATACATCAGATAAATCTTATAATTTTTATTCATACGGGCAAATAATTAGAAATAAATTACCAGAAATATCTGGTTTTTATATTTTACATGAGGGGTTTCTATCCGTACTTGATGATCAGTTAATTGAAGAAGATTACGACGATATTCAGGAAAAGAAGTTCACTCAAACTGCACAAGAAGGATTTGTTGCTATTTCAGATAAGTTTTGGGTTACATCGGTTATCCCTCCTAAAGGTAAAGAGTTTAAAACAACTTTTGACTATAAAAATAAATTCAGAGCTAACTATATATCTACAAAAGGTATTGAAGTTAAAGCAAACAGTTCTATTGAAGAAAAAATTAAAATTATAGTTGCAGCTAAAAGAGTAAATGTCATTGATGGTTATGCTGAAAGTCTAAATATCAATAAATTTGATCTAGCGATTGATTGGGGCTTTATGTATTTTATAACTAAGCCTTTATTTTTTGTATTGGACTACTTCTTTAAATTGCTTGGCAATTATGGTTTAGCAATTATTGCCGTTACAGTTTGTATTAGATTGGCTTTCTTTCCTCTTGCCAACTTTAGTTTTAAATCGATGGGTAAGATGAAGTTATTAGCTCCAGAAATGGCTAGATTAAAAGAAATTCACAAAGACGATAAAATGAAATTACAACAATCAATGATGGCTCTTTATAAAAAAGAAAAAGTTAACCCCATGAGTGGTTGTCTACCAATCTTGGTTCAGATTCCAGTTTTCTTTGCTTTGTATAAAGTTTTATTTGTAACTATTGAAATGAGACACATGCCTTTTTATGGATGGATACACGACCTAAGTGATAGAGATCCAACGTCTTTATTTAATATTTTTGGTTTAATCCCTTGGGATCCACCTTCTTTCTTATTAATAGGTGCGTGGCCTATCATTATGGGTATCACTATGTTTATACAACAAAAGCTTAACCCAACACCACCAGATCCAATTCAAGCTAAAATTTTTATGTTTTTTCCAGTATTTTTAACTGTTATCCTTGCACCATTTCCTGCAGGTCTTGTTATCTACTGGAGCTTCAATAATATCTTCACAATGATTCAACAATATATTGTTCAAAGAAAAATGACTATTAAAACAACTTAAATGTCATCGTTAAAAGAAGAAGAGTTAATAGATATTTTACCCAAAGACGGTCCTGCGGTTGAAGAGGTAAAAAAATATTTAAAAAAATATAATGATGAATTTATTGTTATTAAATGTGGTGGTAGTGTTTTAGTTGATCCAAAATTATTTAAAATTTTTATTGAAGATGTTGCTGTTTTAAAAAAAATTGGCTTTAATCCTATAGTTATTCATGGTGGCGGAAAAAGAATAAATAACAAGTTAAGTGAACTTAACATTAAAAGTGATTTTATTAATGGACTAAGAGTTACAGATAAAAACACCATTAATATAGTTGAAGATGTGTTGATTGAATTTAATAAGGAAATTGTCAATGCTTTAAAGGATCAATCTTGTGAAACAAGAAGAATTACTTCAAAAGAATACAATATAATAACTGTAAAACCTGGAAGTGATAAATTAGGTTTTGTAGGTATTCCTACTCACATTAAAACATCAGTTTTAAAAGAAATTATTAAAGTTAATGAAGTACCTGTTGTTGCGCCACTAGGGTTAGATGAAAACAATCAAACTTTTAATATCAATGCAGATACGGTTGCTGGTTCGGTGGCTAAAGAATTAAAAGCTAGAAGATTAATGATTATCAGCGATGTAGAGGGTGTATTAGATAATGAAAAAAAATTGATACCTGAAATTAATTCTCAGAAAGCTAAAGAATTAATTGATCAAGAGGTTATATCTGGTGGCATGATACCCAAAATTAATAACTGTCTAGATGTTGCAAGTAACGGTGTTAAGGGAGTGGTAATTATTGATGGAAGAAAAAATCACTCACTTCTTTTTGAGTTATTATCTGATAAAGGTTCAGGAACTTTAATTAGAGAATGAAAAATTTAATAAACATAAAATACTGGTTGTTTGACCTTGATAATACTCTTTATAGCGGTCAAACAAAAGTTTTCTCGGAAGTTGATAAAAAGATGTCTTCTTTCATTTCAAAGAAATTTAATGTGGACTTAGTTAAAGCAAGAGAAATTCAAAAAAAATATTTCTATGAATATGGGACGACATTATCAGGATTAATGAATCATGATAATGTTGACCCACATGAGTTTCTTGAATTCGTTCATGATATAGATATCAGTTGGCTTCCAAAAGACAAAGTATTGCGAGAAGAATTAATTAAAATTAAGGGAAAAAAATATATTTTCACAAATGGCTCTCATGCACATGTTGAAAATGTAACCAAACAACTGGGTATAAATGGTCTATTTGATGGAGCATTTGATATTGTTGATGCCAGCTTTATTCCAAAACCAAAAATTGAACCTTATAAAAAGATAGTAGAAAAATTTGATTTAGATCCAAAAAAATCAATATTGATTGAAGATATTGCTCATAATTTAGAACAAGCTAAAAATCTAGGTATGAAAACTTGTTGGCTTGAAAATGATGAGACATTTGCAAAAAAAGATGCTGATAAACCATATATTGATTATAAGATTAAGAGCTTGCCTTCTTTTCTTCAAGAAATTAATATATTAAAAGCATAATAAAACTAACCTACAAACTATAAATTAATACTATGAAAGAATTTGAAAATATTATCAATACAGCTTGGGACAATAAAGATTCAATTAATGGACAATCTGATCAATCAATATTAGATGCAATTAAAGAAACAATTGAACTCGTTGATAAAGGTGTCTTAAGAGTTGCTGAAAAAAAAGACAATGAGTGGGTAGTTCATCAGTGGATAAAAAAAGCAATTCTTTTAAGTTTTAAAACTAATGAAATGCAAACTCTTGCGGGTCCTTATGCTACATGGTGGGATAAAGTTAGAGGAAAAACTGCAGGCTGGGGAAGAGAAGAACATAAAAAAGCTGGTTTTAGAATGGTACCTAATGGAGTGGTTAGACACGGATCTTTCATTGGGAAAAATGTTGTCTTGATGCCTTCATTTGTAAATATTGGAGCTTATGTAGATGAAGGAACTATGGTCGATACTTGGGCTTCTGTTGGGTCTTGTGCTCAAATAGGAAAGAACTGTCACATATCTGGTGGTGCAGGAATTGGTGGTGTATTGGAGCCAATGCAAGCTAATCCAACGATTGTTGAGGATAACTGTTTTGTAGGAGCTCGTTCTGAAATAGTTGAGGGAGTAATCGTAGGTGAAGGGTCAGTTTTATCTATGGGTGTATTTATTGGTCAATCTACAAAAATTGTTTACAGAGAAACTGGAGAAATAATCTACGGAACAATTCCACCTTACTCGGTAATAGTTCCAGGTAGCTTACCAAGTAAAGATAGTAAGGGTCCTGCTTTATATTGTGCAGTGATAATTAAACAAGTTGATGAAAAAACTAGATCTAAAACTTCTATTAATGATCTACTGAGAGACTAAATGCCAACTTATAATGAAATTACATTGGCAAAAGAGCTAATAAGATTTCCAAGCATTACACCTATTGATGCAGGTGTAATGAAATTTTTAGCAAACAAACTAACAGCTATTGGATTTAAATGTAAAATCTTAGAGTTTAAAGATAAAAAATCTAAACCTGTTAAAAATTTATATGCACGGCTAGGTAATTCACAACCAAACTTTATGTTTGCAGGCCACTTGGATGTGGTACCTCCAGGAAATTTGAAAGATTGGACTGTAAAACCATTTAGTCCATCTATTAAAAAAAACCACCTAATTGGAAGAGGTGCAAATGATATGAAAAGTGCAATAGCAAGTTGGGTTGTTGCAGTAAATAACTTTGTATCAAATAATAAAAAATTTAAAGGTTCTATTAGTTTATTAATTACAGGTGATGAAGAAGGTGTTGCGATTAATGGTACTAAAAAAGTAGTTGATTACTTAAGAGAAAAAAAAGAAAAAATAGATTTTTGTTTAGTTGGAGAACCTACTAATCCCAATAAGCTTGGTGAAATGATAAAGATTGGCAGAAGAGGAAGTGTTAATGCAGAGTTAACTATAATTGGTACTCAAGGCCACGTTGCGTACCCTCATCGTGCTAATAATTCTTCAACCACAATGGTTGAGATATTAAATAAAATAAAAGCAATACAATTTGATAAAGGAACAAAAGATTTTCAGCCAACAAATTTAGAAGTAACCAAAATTAATATAAATAATACTGCTGATAATGTTATCCCAGGTGTCGCAAACGCCACATTTAATATAAGATTTAATAATAAACACTCCTCTTCTAGCTTAAAAGTTAGATTAAATAAAATTTTTAAAAATATTACTAAGAAAAATAATTCTAATTTTAAAGTAGAATATCGTGTATCAGGTGAGGCTTTTTTAACTAAGCCTAATAAAACTACTTATATGATTCAAAATGTTATAAAAAAAATTACAAAAATTAAACCTCAGCTATCCACAACAGGTGGGACTTCAGATGCAAGATTTATTAGAAAAATTGCTCCATGTTTAGAATTTGGTCTAGTTGGTAAAACAATGCATAAAGTAGATGAAGCAGTATCTATTTCAGATCTAAAAAAGTTAACAAAAATATATTCTAATATTTTAGAAAATTATTTTGAATGAAAACTGGTTTAATAACCTCTGATACTTATCAAAATCACAATACAGGTGATGGACATCCAGAAAAAATTGATCGAGTTACAGCAATTATTGATAATTTTAAAAAGTTAGATAATAAGAATTTGGTTTGGAAAAAACCTTCAAAATTCAACAAGTCCCTTTTAGAAATAACTCACAATTCTGATTATATAAGTTTTGTAGAAGGGTCTTTTCCAAAGAAAGGGTTATCTTTTTTAGATGGAGATACAATTGTATCTTCAGGAAGCAAGGAAGCTACCTCAGATGCTGTAGGATCAATAATTACAGCTATTGATGGTGTTCAAAGTAATGAATTTAAAAATGCCTTTTGTGCCGTGAGACCCCCAGGGCACCATGCAAAAAAAAATAAAGCAATGGGGTTTTGTATTTACAACAATGTGGCTGTTGGAGCTAATTACCTAATAGATAAATATAAGCTTAATAAAATTGCAATCATTGATTTTGATGTTCATCATGGAAATGGAACTCAAGACATTTTTTATGATAATGAGAAGGTTTTATATATTTCAACTCATCAATATCCCTTTTACCCTGGGTCAGGTACAGAGCAAGAAAAAGGTAAATATAATAATATATTCAACATTCCACTACCTGCTGGTACAACCTCTGAAGAATATTTAAATGCATATGAGTATGTTTTGAATAAAATAGATGAATTCAAACCTGACTTTATCCTACTATCTGCAGGTTTTGATGCTCACAAAGATGATCCACTAGCTCAATTTCAGCTGGAGAGTAAAGACTTTTACGAAATCACTAAAAGAACCTTAGGATTATCTAAATTATATTGTGATGGAAAAGTAGTCTCTATCCTAGAAGGTGGCTACGATCTCTTAGCCCTCCAAGAAAGCACTGAGATGCACGTTAAAGCTCTACTAGAATTTGATTGATAATTTCTCAATAGACATTAAAGAACTCACAATGAAACTTTATAAGATTCAAAAATCTGAAATTGATAAAAAAGGTCGTGGTCTTTATGCCATAAAAGACATTAAGGAAGGTACTAGAATTATTGATTATGTTGGAAAAATTATTACTAAAAAACAAACAGAAGAGACTGAAAGATTCGATAATGCAAAACCTATCTACTTATTTAATTTAAATAAGAAGTATGACATGGATGGGGACGTTTCTTGGAACACCGCACGTTTAATAAACCACTCTTGTTCTAATAACTGTGATTATAATGGAACAGGCTTAAAGTTATGGGTGATTGCTATAAAGAATATTAAAAAGGGTGAGGAAATAACTGCCGATTATGGATTTGGTTATGATGAAGACTATAAACAATTCCCATGTAAATGCCATTCTAAAAACTGTTGTGGCTATATTGTTCGAGCTGAATCAAGATGGAGAATTAATAAAAAATTCAGTATTGGTCAACAAAAATCTAATAAATAACTTTTTCTAGAAACAGCCCTTCAGCTGGTGCAGGAGGTGCACAAAGTATTCTTTTTTTTGATTTAAAAATAGAATTAAACTTTTTTAAATCCCATTTTTTTTCAGCTAAATATTTTAAACAACCAACCATTGATCTAACTTGTTGTTGTAAAAATGATTGAGATTGAAATTGTATTTCAATTCTTCCTTTAATTGATTTTATTTTAATTGACTTTATAGTTCTAATTGGACTTTTAGCATTACAACTTGAAGATCTAAATGTAGAAAAATCTTTAGTACCTAAAAGTTTTTTTGCACCTTTTTTCATTAAGGAAACATTTAGAACTTTAATTATATGCCATCCTCTTTCTTTTTCTATAGAAGGTCTGCTTAATCGATTAAAAATTACATACTTATAAATCCTTTGTTTTGCAGAAAACCTTGCATGAAAATTTATATTTCTTTTTTTAATATTTGTAATTGAAACATGCATATTATTTACAAAGTGATTTATCGATTTTATAAATTTATCCAAATTTTGAATTTCTTTTTTACAATCAAAGTGTGCTGATTGTTCAATAGCATGAACTCCCGCATCAGTTCTGCCCGATCCAATTAATGATACTTTTTCTTTTAACAGTTTAGATAATTTTGTCTGAATTAATTTTTGAATTGATTTTCCTTTAGACTGAATTTGCCAACCAACAAAGTTTGTTCCAACATATTCAATTAAAATTTGATATCTATACATTGTTCAAGTTTGAACCTTTTTTAATCTGTGATCCAAGCATGAATTCACCAATATTTTGTTGTCTTTTCCCTTGTCTTTGAATTTCTAGAACTTTAATTGATTTTTTATTGCCACAACTGATCTCTAAATAGTTATCTAATACCTCTCCAATTTCACCACTGCCAAGAGCTAAACTTGCTTTTAAAATTTTGTATCTTTCCCCATTGTGCGTAAAAAAAGCACCAGGACTTGGATATAATCCATTTATTTTACCAATAATATTTTCTGCGGCTTCTCCCCATTCTATTTGGCCTTCTTTTTTTTCAATTTTGGCTGCATAGCTTGCTTGATTGTGATTTTGTTCTTTAAACTTTATTTTACCCTCTAAGATTTCATCAATATTATCTAATATTTTTTCTGCCGCTAGTGCAGAAAGTTTTTCAGTTATTGTTTCTGAATTATCAACAGGCGTAATTTCTATTTTATAAGAATTACAAACGGGTCCAGTATCTAACTTTTCTCCTATTTTCATAATGCTGATACCCGTTTCTTTTTCTAAATTCATAATTGATCTTTGAATGGGTGCTGCACCTCTCCATTTCGGAAGGAGTGAGGCATGAATATTAATAAATCCTTTTTTAACTAAGCTTAAATATTCTTTAGGAATAATTTGTCCGTAAGCAACCACAATTGCTATATCTGCATCTAATTCTTTTAAGTAATTATATTCATCCTTATTATTTTTTAATGAAGTTGGTGTTCTGTATTCTATTTTTAGAGTTTCAGAAATTCCTTGAATAGGTGATTTATTAATCTTTTGTCCTCTTTGTGATTTTTGAGGTGGTTGTGTATATACCACTGGTACTGAGTAGCCATTTTGATATAATGATTTTAATATCGGCACAGCAAATAATGGTGTGCCCATAAAAACAATTTTTTTTAACATTTTCTAAAAAATTTCTCTATTGACCCTAATTTTAGAAAGTTTTTTTATAATCATTGATTTTTTTAATTTTGATAAATAGTCAATAAATAAAATTCCTTCTAAATGATCCATTTCATGTTGAATGCAAGTTGCCAATAATCCATCAGCATTTAACATTTGTTTTTTACCTTCATAGTCCAAATACTCAACTTCACATGCATTAGGTCTTTCTATTTCTGCAAATTGTTCTGGTACAGATAAGCATCCTTCTTCATATTTTGCTTTCTCCTCATTTTTATTCTTAATAACAGGGTTAACAAAATACATTGGTTCTTTTTTATTTTCATCTCTACTAATATCCATAACTATAATTCTTTTAGGAACTCCAATCTGAATAGCTGCAAGACCAATTCCAGGAGCGGCATACATGGTATCAAGCATATCGTCCATCAGCATCCTCTCCTCCTCGCCAACTTTTTCAACTGTCTTTGATACTTGACGTAATAACTTATTGGGTTCTGTTAAAATTATTTTAACTGACATAATAGATAATTATTTTATTATAAATTTTAAACTTTTAAAGGGAGAATTTTAAGAAGTATTTTATTTCTCAGTGGGTCAACATTAAGCTGATTAAGCGTGCTAATTATGAAATATAATGTGTCTTCATCGATATCTTTTAACTCGTCTTGACCAATAACCTCAACAATTCGAAGCATTGCAGCTGCCATATCACCACTATTAATAAATATTTGAATATCAGATGGTATTTCAGACTCTTTTATCTCATATAGATTTTTAAATTTTTCTGAGACCTGAATGCCATCTGACTTAAAGGTTTCAACTAAAATTATGTCTTTTTTTGAAAAAAAATATTTCTTATTTTTTTTTATTTTTTTTAGTAAATCATTAAGATCTTTAGTTATATTTTTTAACGATCCATCACTTTTTAAATAGTTAATTAATTTAGATTGATGTAAGATTTTATTATTTATTTTAATACTAGTTAATTCAGTTTTATCTTCATCAATATAATTATTATAAAATGAGGTAAAATTTGAAGGAACTTCTTCTTTTTCAATTTCTTTTAAAAATGCTCTTAGCACAACATCAAATGCATTTGTTATACCATCGTTCTTGAATGAGTTCTTTAAAGCATTTATTAATTGAAGTTTATTTTCGATTTCAGTAGTAATTAAAATTCCTTGATAGATTAAAGCCCTTGATTCAATAGCTGATAATACTTTTATGGACTCTTTAATATTTAGTAATTGAT
>CAJQSF010000056.1 GCA_905612495.1 uncultured Candidatus Pelagibacter sp. | reverse complement strand
TTATTTTTTTTAAGAAAATATTATTTATATCTTTTTCAACCTTCATTATTTTTGGTAAAAAATTTTTAGATTCAAGTTCTCTCTTAATGTAAAAATTTTTTGTATTAAGAATGGCAAAATCTTTTTTAGATTGGTTCTTTACTAGTTTAAATTTAGCACTTACATATTTATTTATGGTATTATGTCTTTCAAGATGGTCTGGCGATATATTTAAAATTAGTGAAATATTTGATTTAAATAATTTACTGTATTCTAACTGATATGATGAGGCTTCTATTACAAAAACTGTATTTTTTGTTACTTTTTTCTCTAAAAGTACTGGATTGCCGATATTACCTACTAGCCTAACATCTACTTTCTGATCCATTAATGCGTTGTATAAGAGTTTTGCTGTGGTTGATTTACCGTTAGTTCCGGTGATTGCTATTTTATTATTTTCTTTATGATGATTATAAAAAATATCCAAGTCTGTATAAATTTTTTTAGAATTGTTCTTTAAAAATTTACTTAAGTTGCATTTATTAATATCTATTCCTGGGCTAATTATTATGTAATCAAAATCTACTTTTGTTATTTTTTTATTATCACCTTTAATTTTATCATCATGTGTCGTGATTTTGTTATTTTTCTTTAAAAATTTAAGAACAGATAGACCACTTTTTCCCAATCCATAAATTAAAATTTTTTTATTATAAAAAATATTTAGATTATTTAACATTATCTAAGTTTCAATGTCGCCAGACCAATCATTGCAAGAATTATTGCAATAATCCAAAACCTAATTACAATCGTTGATTCGGCCCAACCTTTTTTTTCAAAATGATGATGAATAGGAGCCATTCTGAAAATTCTTTTTCCTGTCAGTTTAAAGGATATTACTTGCACAATAACTGATACAGCTTCTAAAACAAATAAGCCCCCTGTTATGGCTAAAACTATTTCATGTTTGGTAATTATTCCAATGGCACCTAATGATCCACCAAGTGCTAAAGATCCTGTGTCACCCATAAATATTTTAGCAGGTGGCGCATTAAACCACAAGAAACCTAGACAGGCTCCAATAATTGATCCACAAAAAACAGATACCTCTCCCATACCCTCTAGATAAGGTATATTCAAATATTCTGAAAATATTATATTTCCTGTAACATAACTAATAAATGCAAAACATCCTGCTACCAATATAACTGGCACTGTTGCCAATCCATCAAGCCCATCGGTTAAATTAACTGCGTTTGAAGAGCCTACAATTATAAATATTGAAAATGGTATAAAGAACCAACCTAAGTTTATAATTAAATTTTTAAAGAATGGAAAGTATAAATTTGTTAATTCGATGTTTTGAGATAATTGTAACAATCCAAATAAACCAATTGTTGCTATTAAAATTTGCGTAATGAGTTTAAATCGAAATGAAATACCTGAGGAATTTTTAAATTTAATTTTTTTATAATCATCATAGGCCCCAAGTAACCCGAAGCTTGTCACCATATAAAGTAAAAACCATATGTGAAAATTAGATAAATCACCCCATAAAAGTATTCCTGAAAATAAACCTAATAATATTAATACACCTCCCATTGTAGGAGTTCCAATTTTTTTAACAATATGTCCTGATGGACCATCTTCTCTTATTGGATCTAAGATTTGTCTTGCAGAAAAAAATTTAATAAATGGAGTGCCCACCAATAAGACTATAATCATCGAGGTAAACATCGCTAACCCTGTTCTAAAAGTAAGATACCTGAATACATTAAGAAAGCTGTATTGATCCACTAATTCAGAAATAAGACTATATAGCATAAATTTTACCTGCTTTTATTTGATTAGTTAGATTATTAAGACCTGTAGAATTAGAACCTTTAATCATTAAATAATCATTATTATTTAAATTGTTTTTAATCAAATCAATTATTTGAGATTTTTTTTTAATAACAATCCCTCTTTTACTTCTATTAAGACTATTGAAAATCCAATTAACATGGTCACCAATAACATTAATATTTTCAAGAGATGTTTTATTAATGCTTTTTCCTATTTCTAGATGTAATTTTTTTGAATATTTGCCAAGTTC
>CAJQSF010000055.1 GCA_905612495.1 uncultured Candidatus Pelagibacter sp. | reverse complement strand
CATTTTTTCCTTTAATAGAGGGTGAGATATATCCTTCAATTTTGCCAACAGAATTTATAATTTTTTGGTTAGATCCATAAATAGTTAAAGCACAAATAAATCTAGCTTTAATTTTTTTAGTTTTCCAATTTTTGATTTTTTTATCTAATTCTTTAAAAACTCTATTCATTGCCTTAACAAAGTCTCCTTTTTTTCCACCCCATCTAGCTGAATATATCCCAGGAGCTCCATCTAAAGCATCAATCTCCAGCCCTGAATCGTCTGACAAACAAATCATTTTTGACTGTTTAGAAAAATATCTAGCTTTAATTAAAGAATTTTCCTCAAAAGTTTTTCCATTTTCGATAGGGCTTTTAATTTTAAAGTCAGATGTAGAGTAAATTTCAAGGTTTTTAGGCAATAAACCCCTAATTTCTTTCAGTTTTCCAGTATTATTAGTGCCAACTAATATTTTTGTAATTTTTTTCTTTAACATCTAGCAATTATCAAATTTCATACCATATAAGTCTCAATGGAAAAAGATCAAAACACAAATTCTGAGACTCACAATAATGAAGCTGAGGGGATTAAAGAAGAGGAGCTAAATAATGAAGCTCAATTTGATGTTTCCAAAAATAAAGAAAAGATAAAAGAGCTTATTCCAGAGGAAAAAATTTTAGAACTAGAAGATAAACTAGCTAGAGCTTTTGCTGAAATGGAAAATCAGAGAAGAAGGTTTGAAAAAGAAAGAGAAGATGCTTTTAATTATGGAGGTTTTGCTTTTGCGAAAGAGACCTTAAACTTAATAGATAATTTGGAAAGATCAAAGCAGATATTAATGAGTGATGAAGCTTTAAAAAATTCAGAGGCCTTAAAGAAAACTTTAGAACATTTTGATATTATAAATAAAGATATGGTCTCCATTTTATCTAAAAATGGGATTACTCCTTTAGATTCAATTGGTAAAAAACTTGATCCAAATTTTCATCAAGCAATGATAGAGATTGATGATGATCAAAAAGAGCCCGGCACAATTATTCAAGAAATTCAAAAAGGCTTTATGATGAAAGATAGATTACTTAGACCTTCTCTGGTGGGAGTTTCAAAGAAAACTGAAAATAGGGAGGAAAAAAGTGAGGAAAACAAAGAGAATTCAGACAATTTATAATATTTGTCAGAACTTGTAGATTAAAAATTAACACTTATATGAGGGGTAGGATTTAAATTATGAGCAAAATTATAGGAATAGATTTAGGAACAACAAATTCATGTGTGTCTATCATGGAAGGTAGTCAGCCCAAGGTTTTGGAAAATGCAGAAGGTGCAAGAACAACACCTTCAGTTGTTGCTTTTACTGATGATGGAGAAAAACTTGTTGGACAACCTGCAAAGAGACAAGCAGTAACCAACCCTGAAAATACTATATTTGCTGTAAAAAGATTAATTGGAAGAAATTTTGAAGACCCGACTGTAAAAAAAGATATTGCAGCAGCTCCTTTTAAAATAGTTAATTCAGAAAAAGGTGATGCTTGGATTGAAGCAAAAGGTGAAAAATATTCTCCTTCTCAAATATCGGCATTTATTCTGATAAAAATGAAAGAAACAGCTGAAAAATATTTAGGCCAAGCAGTAACTAAAGCAGTAATAACTGTTCCTGCTTACTTTAATGATGCTCAAAGACAAGCCACAAAAGATGCTGGTAAAATTGCAGGATTAGAAGTTTTAAGAATTATAAATGAACCCACTGCAGCCTCACTAGCGTATGGTTTAGATAAGAAAAAAGAGAATAAAAAATTGCTGTATACGATCTAGGTGGTGGAACTTTTGATGTATCCATTCTTGAATTGGGTGATGGTGTATTTGAAGTTAAGTCTACTAATGGTGATACTTTTTTAGGTGGAGAAGATTTTGATAACACAATTGTTGATTATTTAATTGGTGAATTTAAAAAAGATAATGGCATAGATTTAAGAACTGACAAACTAGCACTTCAAAGGTTGAAGGAAGCTGCTGAAAAAGCAAAAATTGAACTTTCTTCTGCTGAACAAACAGATGTTAATTTACCATTTATAACTGCAGATAAAACGGGTCCAAAGCATATTAACTTAAAAATGACTAGAGCAAAATTAGAAGCTTTGGTTGAAGATTTAATTTCAAGAACCTTACCACCGTGCAAAACTGCTCTTAAAGATGCAGGTCTTACTGCAAATGAAATTGATGAAATTGTGATGGTCGGTGGTATGACAAGAATGCCAAGAGTTTTAGCTGAGGTTAAAAATTTTTTTGGAAAAGAACCTAATAAAAGTGTAAATCCAGATGAAGTCGTTGCAATGGGTGCTGCAATTCAAGCTGGCGTACTTCAAGGAGATGTTAAAGATGTGCTACTTTTAGATGTAACACCTTTGTCACTTGGAATTGAAACACTTGGTGGAGTTTCAACAAAATTAATTGAAAAAAATACAACAATTCCAACCAAAAAAAGTCAAGTTTTTTCTACAGCGGATGATAACCAGCCTGCTGTATCGATAAGAGTTCTTCAGGGTGAAAGGGAAATGGCCTCTGACAATAAAATGTTAGGAAATTTTGAATTAGTTGGTATTGCACCAGCCGCAAGAGGAATACCGCAAATTGAAGTAACCTTTGATATTGATGCAAATGGAATTGTTAGTGTTTCTGCAAAAGACAAAGGAACTGGAAAAGAACAAAAAATTCAAATCCAAGCCTCGGGTGGTTTAAGTGATGAAGAAATTGAAAAAATGGTTAAAGATGCAGAAGCAAATAAAGATGAGGATAAAAAGAAAAGAGAGTCAGTGGATGCAAGAAATCAAGCTGATACTTTAATTCATTCAACAGAAAAAAATATAAAAGAACATGGTGCTAAAGTTTCAGATGCAGACAAGAAAGCAATAGAAGCTGCTTCATCTGCCCTAAAAGAAGCAAT
>CAJQSF010000054.1 GCA_905612495.1 uncultured Candidatus Pelagibacter sp. | reverse complement strand
ATAAAAATTGTCTTTAGTTTTAATTGGCTGATTTAGATCTACCTTATACAGTTTTTTATATAAATCTTTAGGCACTGAATCTAACAAAGTTTGTGATAAATCTGCTCCATGAAAGTTATTGTATCCAAAATTTTTTAATTCTTTAGCAACAAGACCTGTGCCACATCCAGCATCAAATATTAATATATCTTTATTTTTAGAATATTTTTTAAAAGTATTAACTGTTTCTTTGGGGCCTGTGTAATTCCAGTCAACCATATCTTTATTATATTTGTCTTTGTCACCCCATTCATCGTAAAAATCCATTACCTCTTCAGTAGTTTTAAGTTTATAAATTGGGATGTTATTTCCTACATCTTTTTGTGACATTTACTCTTTCATTCAGTTAAATTACTAGCAACCCATTTATGAAATTGATGAGTTGGATTATCCATTACTGGTGAAAAATTTCCACCATTATATGCTGGTGAACTTCTGCCTTTCTGCATTCCCTCTATGGCCTTTATATCTTCTGTCATAACTTCCTTCCAAAATTCTGCATTTTTTTTTCTCATCTCTGAAAATTCAACTCCATTTGCGCTTTCATCTCCAATATAATACATCCTTAAATGCTCTTTAGTCTCACTAACGGACTTGGGTTCTAGCCAAATAATATAAAAGTGATCTATATGCAAACCAATCATTACGTTTGGAAATAAAGCAATATACTCAGCTTTTTTAGATAAATGCTTAGGCCAACTTGGAAAGTTGTTAAAATTTTCATCTCCTTTAACGGGTTGATTATATTTATCCGTTCCTTGACCGGCAAATCTATTGGGTAAACCTTGGATGTGGTAGTGATTGCTAATATTTGAAACTTTATTTAATTCTGGGTGAATCCAGGGCAAATGATAGCTCTCACAGTAATTCTCTATTGCAAATTTCCAATTACTTTTAACATCAAGACTGAAATTACCATGATCATTTGAATATTTAAGTAATTTCTGCTCTCCCTTGGATATGAATTTTGACCATCTATCCTCAAGAGGTTTGATGTATTCATCAAATTCTAACTCATTATTATTTATATTAACAAATATTATATCCATCCAAATTTTAGTTCGAACCTCTTTTAAATTGCTTGTTGATTTATCAAATTTTTCTGTCTCATGAATATTCAATCCACCAATATGAGGTGTGGCTACTAATTTTCCATCAAAATCATATGACCATGAGTGATAAGGGCATCTTAAAACATTTTTTAAAGAACAGGGCTCATCTAAAAGCTTAAATCCTCTATGACTACAAACATTATGAAACACTCTGATTTTATCCTCTTTGTTCCTCAAAATGATTAATGGGATTCCTAATAAACTGTAGGGCTTGGCATCTCCAATATTGGGAACTGAGCTTGCTACTCCAATTACACACCATTTATCTTCAAAAATCTTCTCTCTTTCAAGCATCAAATAGTCAGGGCTGGTGTAGCATTCATTTGGTAGGCCGTGAGCTTTCTCAATCGGTTGGTTCACTACCCTCATTTTTTCCATATCCAGGATATCTGACAAGATGAGATTTTTAGGGTTTTCAGACATTAAAAAAAAATATCAGCATCATAATTTTTGGCAACAAATATCTTTATCCACAAGAGGAATTTCTTTGACAGCTTTTATAAAAAGGATAATGATCGGAAAAAATGAATTTTTCCCTTGAGGTAGGACCTCACACAGATCTAGATACATTGCCTCCAGTTAAGGATGTTTATATAACTATGCTTCCCGGCGGAGACTATAAAGAGACAGCTGAAAAAGCTGATGCTTTGGTAAAAAAAGGATTTAATCCTGTTCCACATTTTCCTGCTAGATCAATCAATGATGAGGCTCAACTTAAAGATTATATTTCAAGATGTAAAGATGTGGGTACAAAACAAGCTTTAGTAATTGGTGGTAGTAGAGATCCAATTGGAAAATTTGATAGTTCAATTCAAATTTTAGAGACAGGATTTTTTGATGGAATTAAAATAGGAATAGCAGGACATCCAGAAGGAAGTCAGGATATGTCCGATACAAAATTAGAAAAAGCCATGATAGATAAAAAACCTTACGCCGACTATATAGTGACCCAGTGGTTACTAGAGAGTCAACCTATCATAGATTTCATTTCTAAGCAGTCAGTACCAGTGCATGTAGGAATTACTGGGCCAATGAAAATAACTAGCTTAATAAAATTTGCTAATATTGTTGGGGCGAAAAATTCCATTAATTTTCTTAAGTCTAATTTTAGTAAGGCATTAGATTTGTTGAAACCTAAAGACCCTAATGAATTAATTGGGAAAGTGAAAGAGTTTACTGGTAACTTCCACATTTATACATTCGGCGGCTTGAAGGAAACTAACAAGTGGTTGAAGGAGAACGGTTATGTCTAAAGAATTTGACTATACTAAACTAAATCATGCTACTTCAGTTGATCAATCAGATCGTGAAGTACCATATAACTTAAGACAAAGTGGGCCTACAAAAGTTGAAATGTTAATTTCAACAAGAGTGAGAAAATCTCCATACTGGCATCTATCAATGGAAGCTGGTTGTTGGAGAGCAACTGTTTACAATCGTATTTATCATCCAAGAGGTTACGTAAAACCTGAAGATGGTGGAGCGATGGTAGAGTATGAAGCAATTAAAAATCACGTTACTATGTGGAACGTTGCTGTTGAAAGACAAATTAGAGTTAAAGGTCCTGATGCAGAAAAGTTTACAGACTACGTAATAACTAGAGATGCAACTAAAATCTCACCTATGAGAGCAAGATATGTAATTCTTTGTAATGCTTATGGTGGAGTTTTAAATGATCCAATTCTTCTTAGAATTTCAAAAGATGAATTTTGGTTCTCATTATCAGACTCTGATATTGGTATGTATCTTCAAGGTGTTAATGCTGATGGAAGATTTGATTGTACAATTGAAGAGATTGATGTTTGTCCAGTACAAATCCAAGGTCCTAAATCAAAAGCTTTGATGAAAGATCTTTGTGGAGATCAAGTTGATTTCGACAATATGCCTTTCTATGGATTAGCTGAAGTTAAAGTTGGTGGAAGAAGTTGTGTAATTTCACAATCTGGTTTCTCGGGTGAAGCTGGTTATGAAATTTACTTAAGAGAAGCAACTAAATATGCCGATGATATGTGGAATGCTGTTCTTGAAGCTGGTAAAAAACATAGCTTAATGGTTATAGCTCCTGCTCACCACAGAAGAATTCAAGCTGGAATTCTTTCTTGGGGTCAAGATATGGACCATCAACACAATCCTTTTCAGTGCAACCTTGGTTACCAAGTTTCATTAGCTGGTAAAGGTGAGTGGAATAAAAAAGCTGATTATGTTGGAAAATCTGCATTAGAGAAAATGGGTGCTGAAATTAAGGATGGGAAAAAACCTTATAAACTTCAACTAGTTGGACTTGAAATGGGTGGAAAACCAATTGAAGAATATGCTCCAGACTTCTGGTTAGTATCACCTGAGAATGGTGGGGATCCAGTTGGGTTTATTACTTCACCTTGGTATCATCCTGAAAAAGGTCAAAATATTGCAATGGGATACGTGCCATTTGATGGAACATTAAATGCAAACGGATTCCCTAAAGGAAAAGCTGGAACTAAATACAAAGTTCACTTACCTGCAGAATATTCTGACACTCCAGGAACACCTGTTGATGCAGTTGTAGTGGATATTCCATTTACAGAATCATTTAACGCAAACACTAGAGAAGTCGTTAAAGGTTAAATTAATTACTTGGGGGGCTTAAACTCTCCCCCATTAATAATGACAAAAACATTCCTAATCGTAATTTGCATAATAATAGTATTTGCTTTAATACTCTTTCCGTTATTAATTTCTTACAAAGCACAAAAAAATAGTAAAAAAAATAAATAATGTTTGGTGAATTTTTAAGTATAATTGTCAGATCTATTAAATTAGACAAAACACTTTACAAAGATAATAAGAACTTTGGTGAAGCAGCAATATATTATGCTGGTTTAATAATGATATTAGACGGAATTGCTGGAGCTGTAGCAGCTAATACTATAATTAAAACTGCGATAGCTCTTTCAGGGTTAACCTCAATACTAACATGGTTCGTTTGGGCTCTTTTTATATTTGTGGTTGGTGTAAAACTATTTCCTGACAAAGAAAATAAGGTTCCATTTAAAAAAATATTAATTGGCGTTGGTTTTGCTCATGCACCAGGCCTTTTAAGATTTTTTGCAGTAACACCTGACTTAATGATACCAATAATATTTCTAACTCAATTCTGGATTTTTGCAGGATTAATAATCTCTACAAAACAAATTTTAAATTTAAAATCTAATTTTAAA
>CAJQSF010000053.1 GCA_905612495.1 uncultured Candidatus Pelagibacter sp. | reverse complement strand
TCATGTTAAAGATTATTTTGAATTAACTAAAGATGAGGTTATTGCCTGCAATGAGCTTATAAAAAAAATAAAAGGGGAAATTTTATTAAAAGATCCATCTGTTAAGGGTTTCAATATTGGATCAAATGTTGGAAAAACTGCTGGTCAAACTATTTTACACTGTCATATTCACTTAATACCAAGAAGAGAAGGTGACGTTGAAAATCCACAAGGTGGTATAAGATCAGTTATTCCCCTAAAACAACATTATAAACGTAAAGTGTAAGTTGTATTTTTAAGTGATAAATTGCGACTGATATAACGGTTGATCTATTATTTCATCTATAATAAAAAATGAAAATTAATTAAGATTCTATATATAAGGGTAATATTCAATATGATGTCAATTAATCCATACGCTGCCTTAACAGAAACTATTTCTCCATTAGCTATTCAAGGTTTTATTTTAGCAATGTTAGGTTTAATCGTCATTGGAACAGTTGTTCAAATGATACATCATAAAAATGTTACTTATTTTTTTAATAATGCAAAAAAAGCAAAATTGGCTGCCGAAAGAGAACTTGGTGTTGGAGAAAAAACTTCAGTTATTTTAAAAAC
This sequence comes from uncultured Candidatus Pelagibacter sp., assembly GCA_905612495.1. Classification (GTDB taxonomy): domain Bacteria; phylum Pseudomonadota; class Alphaproteobacteria; order Pelagibacterales; family Pelagibacteraceae; genus Pelagibacter. Next base: position 3,600 of record CAJQSF010000053.1, on the reverse strand, counting down.
TGTAGTGCATGATATCGCAACTACTTCAGAATTAGGTGCTGGTAAAAGAAGAATTGCTCATGTTATGGGAATGTATGTAACTATTTTATTTTGGGTTGCATCAGTTGTATTAGTTTTTGGTTACACTGGAACAGGAACTGCAGCACCAACAGTTTGGCCTATGATTTGGCATGTTGGAGCAATAATGACTTGTGTTGGTGGATACTGGTTTTGGTTATTTTTAAGAGTGGATGTATTAGCAGAAGCTCATCCTTGGTACAGAATTATTAAAGCTGACTTATTTGTTCTAGCACTTCTTGCATGTGCTACTACTGGACTAGCTTGGTCATACTTTCAATCTTCAGGATCAACTGGATTAGGATATTTATTTTTAGTTTTATTTATTACCTCAAACATTGTTTTATTTGGGGGAGTTTATTGGTCAAAATTTGCACACATGATTTACAAACCTGGTGCAGCAATCCAAAAAAACTTAGCAGAAGCAGATGGATCAAGAGACAATCTTCCACCACTTGCTGATGCACCAAAACAATTTGGACTAGGAATTAAAAGAGAACAACCAAAACACTATTAAAAAAAGAGAGGTAATATAATATGTCAACTTTTGTATACATGACGAGATGTGATGGATGTGGTCACTGTGTGGATATTTGTCCATCAGATATAATGCACATCGATGAAAATATTAGAAGAGCAGTAAATATTGAACCAAACTTTTGTTGGGAATGTTATTCTTGTGTAAAAGCTTGTCCTAATCATGCAATTGATGTTCGTGGTTATGCAGACTTTGCTCCTATGGGTCACAGTGTTAGAGTTAGGCGTGAAGAAGAAAAAGGAACTATCTCTTGGAAAATTAAATTTAGAAATGGAACTACAAAAGATTTTGTATCTCCAATTACAACAAAGCCCTGGGGAAAATTTATTCCAAAATTAGCAGAAGGCGAAAAACCTAATCAAGGTGAGATCAATTCTCAAATGCTCTATACTGAGCCTAATGGTTTAAATATTGATGGTAAATTACCATCTGTGCCTAAAGATACATTTAAAAAAGGGGTTTACTACTAATGGCTAAACACAAAACACATTTTGAGGATTGCGATGTTCTAGTTGTTGGTGGTGGTATGGCTGGAACTGGTGCTACTTTTGAGGCTAGACACTGGGGAAGAGACATGAAGATTATTTGTGTTGAAAAAGCTAATATCGATAGAAGTGGAGCAGTTGCTCAAGGTTTATACGCTATTAACTGTTACATGGGTATGCAGTGGGGTGAAAACCAACCAGAAGATCACGTAAGATACGCACGTAATGATTTAATGGGAATGGTTAGAGAAGATTTAGGTTATGACATGGCTCGTCACGTCGATTCAACTGTTCATATGTTTGATGAGTGGGGCTTACCAATGATGAAAAATGAAAAAACAGGTCGTTACCTTAGAGAAGGTAAATGGCAGATTATGATTCATGGTGAAAGTTACAAGCCAATTGTTGCAGAAGCTGCAAAAAAATCAGCTGATAAAATTTACAATAGAATAATGATTACTCATCTTTTAATGGATGAGGCTCAAGAAAATAGAGTAGGTGGAGCTGTTGGCTTTAATATGAGAACTGGGGACTTCCATGTATTCAGATCAAAAACAGTAATTGTTGCAGCAGGTGGAGCATCACATATTTTCAAACCAAGAGCTGTTGGTGAAGGTATGGGAAGAACTTGGTATGCACCTTGGAGTAATGGTTCTGCTTATGCATTACCTATTGCTGTTGGAGCAAAAATGACACAAATGGAAAACAGAATTGTGTTATGTAGATTTAAAGATGGCTATGGTCCAGTTGGAGCATACTTCTTACACCTTAAAACGTATACTCAAAATGCAAATGGAGAGAACTATGAGAAGAAATGGTATGATCAAACTAAAGAATTAGTTGGTGAATACATTGATCATCACCCAACTCCAACTTGCTTGAGAAACCACGCATTTATTCAAGAAACTATCGCAGGTGGTGGACCGATTCACATGGTAACTACTGAAGCTTTCCAAGATCCACACTTAGAAACTGTTGGTTGGGAAAACTTTTTAGGTATGACTGTTGGTCAAGCGGTTGTTTGGGCATCACAAAATATTGATCCTAAATATACAAACCCTGAGCTAACTACATCTGAACCTTATGTTATGGGTTCTCACGCAACTTGTTCTGGGGCTTGGGTTAGTGGACCTGAAGATTTATCTCCACCAGAATATTTCTGGGGTTATAACAGAATGTTAACTATTGATGGTCTTTTTGGTGCAGGTGATACCGTAGGTGGAAGTGCTCATAAGTTTTCTTCTGGATCATTTACTGAAGGTCGTTTAGCTGCAAAAGCTGCTGTAAAATATATTGAGGATAAAAAAGCAGAAGGCATTAAAGTAACTGACAAACAGTGTGAAAACTTTAAAACTGCTATATTTAAACCTTTAGAGACATATCAAGTAGCCCAAAATGAAATTACAGGTGGAACAGTTTCACCTAGTTATATTTCGCCTATTCAAGGTCTTCAACGTCTACAAAGAATTATGGACGAATATGTTGGAGGAATTGCAACTAACTACATGACTAATGGTAATATGCTTAAGAGAGGCTTAGAATTACTTGCTTGGTTAGAAGAAGATTTAGAAAAAGTAGGTGCTGAAGATTTACACCAACTTATGAGAGCTTGGGAATTAAAGCACAGAGCTTTAACTTCTCAGTGTGTAACTGAACACACAATGTTTAGAGAAGAAACACGTTGGCCTGGTTATTACTATAGAGGTGACCACATGAAACTTGACGATGATAATTGGCATTGTTTAACAGTTTCAAGACGTGATCCAAAAACAGGTAAATTCTCACTGGAGAAAGTGCCCGTTTATCACATTGTAGACGAGAACGAGAAGAGAAAAGCTTCTTAAACAATAACTTAAATTATGAATCTTCTAGAGAAATCTGACGATGAGATTATAGAAATTGCTAAACCCATTTGGGATAATCTTGTTAAAACCTCAAATATGAAAGATTATGGTGGTTTCACTAAAGATTTTGGAACTCAAATGTTATTTGGAGCAAATGAAGTAGAACTTGGAAAGCAGTGGGCTAACAACAAGTTGTTAACTAGTTTATCTGAAGATTATAAAGCTTTTGGATGTTTAAGACGAGGTATGAATATTACAGTCTTATTCAAACAAAAGAGTAAAGAAATTGAAGGTGAGTTCCTTGGAAGGTTGGTTCTTGGTGTTGAGGGTGATGATGTGAAAGTCTTTGGAGCAACCATCTATTAATAAAAAAAATCACTTTATATTAACTATTTATTTGACAAATAATTAACTGGGTGTATTCACGGTTGTAATGTCAATTTCCAACATAAAAGTATTAAACAAAATTTCAGATTTTAAAGTAACTATTATCAAAACAGGTATCTTTGTTAGTCTAGCTGCCTATTGGGGTATTATATTAGTTGGAACTTTTATCACATTTAATTAAGCTGTTTATTAATAACTGTTAATTTTTTATGGATGTTTTTCTACCAATAGCTCAAGTATTTGTTAATCCTATTGAAATACTTTTATTAAGTGCAATTGTTGGGGTGCT
>CAJQSF010000052.1 GCA_905612495.1 uncultured Candidatus Pelagibacter sp. | reverse complement strand
GATTCATAATAATGATCTTGTATATCTTGATAGTGCTAACTCATCCCAAAAACCTCAATCTGTAATTGATAGAGTAAATGAATTTTATACTAATGAATTTTCAAATACAGGTAGAAGTGTTCATTATTTAGCTGTAGCAGCAACTAATCTTTATGAAAATACACGATCTTCAGTTCAAAAATATATTAATGCTAAAGATAAAAATGAAATTGTATTTACTAAGGGTGCCACTGAAGCAATTAACCTTGTGGCAAATACTTTTGGTCAAAAGTATTTAGAGCAAGGAGACGAAATTCTTATAACAGAACTTGAACACCACTCTAATTATGTGCCATGGCACTTTTTAAGACAATCAAAAGGAATTAAGATTGAATTTGCAGAAATCAATGATGATGGCGAAATTACCCTTGAAAGTATTGAAAAAAAAATAAACTCCAAGACAAAATTAATTGCTATTACCCATTTATCTAATGTGACGGGAGCTGTTTTACCAATTAAACAAATAACAGAATTAGCTCATTCAAAAGGGATTGCCGTATTAGTTGATGGCTGTCAGGGTGCGCCTCATTTAAAGCTAGATATGCAAGACATAGACTGTGATTTTTATGCTATTTCGTGTCATAAAATGTATGGACCAACTGGTCTTGGAGTGCTTTATGCTAAAAAAAAATGGTTAGAACAGCTGCCCCCTTATCAAGGTGGTGGTGGAATGATTAATGATGTAAAAAAAGATAGTATTACTTATGGTGATCTGCCAAATAAGTATGAAGCAGGAACAATGGCTACAGCACAAGTTATTGCTTTTGACCAATCTATAAAATTCCTAGAAAAGGTTGGAATAGAAAGCATGATCAAACATGAACAAGAATTAATCGAATATGGTCAAGAAATTTTAAAAAAAAACAATTCTGTTAAATTAATAGGTAACCCTAAAGATAGAGCCGCAGTTTTATCTTTCACTATAGAAGGTGTACATCCGCATGACATAGCTACAATATTGGATGAAGATGGTGTTGCCATAAGAGCGGGGCATCACTGTTGCCAAATCTTACATGATAAATTGGGAATTTCTGCAAGTGCACGTGCTTCTTTAGGGGTTTATAATACCAAGGAAGATCTAGACCAGCTTAACAGCTCAATAAATAATTGTAAAAAAATTTTTAATCTATAATGAATATTAAAGAACTTTATCAAGAAATTATTTTAGAGCATGGAAAAAATCCACGTAATCTAAGAAAGACAGAAAACTTTAATAAAGATGCAATGGGTAAAAACCCCTTATGTGGAGACAATGTTCATGTATTTTTAAAGTTAGATGAAAATAAAAAAGTAGAAGATATTTCTTTTGAAGGAAGTGGCTGTGCAATCTCTATGGCCTCAGCATCAATTATGACTGATCTAATTAAGGGAAAAGAAGAAGCTGAAGTTAAAGAAATAGTAAATGACTTTTTGGGAATGATTAAAGAAAATCCTGAATTAAAATCAAAAAATTTAGAAGAAGATGACAAAACTAAATTAATGTGCCTATCTGGGGTAAAACAATACCCAATGAGGGTTAAATGTGCTACGTTGTCATGGCACACTTTGATTTCTGCAATTGACAATACTCAAGAAGAAATTAATACTGAAAAATTAGATTAAATTATGGATTTAAGAGAACAGGTAATAGCTGAAATTAGAAAAATTTATGACCCGGAGATACCGGTAAATATTTATGAATTAGGGTTAATTTATGATGTTAAAGTAAATGAGGATACCGTTAAGATTATTATGACATTAACCTCTCCAAACTGTCCAGTTGCAGAAAGCTTACCACAAGATGTTAAAGACAGTGCCATGCAAGTAGAGGGTATTGAAAAAGTTGATCTTGATTTAGTATTTGAACCAGAGTGGAATAAGGACATGATGTCTGAATCTGCTAAACTGGAGTTAAATTTATAATGAATCCTATAATTAAATTAAGTGATAATGCTGCAAATCGTATTAAAGAAATTATGTCAGGAATTGAAACAAACTCTATTGGAGTAAGGGTTGCAGTTAAATCTGGTGGTTGTGCGGGCATGTCATATGTAATGGAGTACGCCAAAGAAATTAATCCATCAGATGAAATTATAGAAGATAAAGGTGTAAAGGTTTTTGTTGATGCGGCAGCTGTAATGTATCTACTTGGAACTGAAATGGACTATAAAAAAGAAGAGTTTTCTTCATCTTTTGTATTTAACAATCCTAATGAATCAGAGCGTTGTGGTTGCGGAGAGTCCTTCAAAGTATAATATAACTAATGTGCATAGCAGTATTGCAAATTATGCATATCTAGTATACTAATTAGATATGAATAAGTTTGAATTTAAAAATCTTGTTAAAAATCTTGAAAAGTCATTAAAAGAAAGAACATTTTTTAAAACTCTTCGAACAGAAGTAAACACTGGAGCTAATGGTACACAGGATTACGTTGTTAAAAAAGGAATTAACAAAGATAAGATTGCAACAACTAGACAGTAACAGACCTTAACTACTGTAATACATCTCAAACTCAACAGGATGAGGAGCGTGTTCAAATTTATGTATCTCTTCAAACTTTAATGCGATGTAAGCATCGATTTGATCATCTGTAAATACACTACCTTCAGTTAAAAACTCTCTGTCTTTATCTAAACTTTCCATAGCTTCCCTTAGAGAGCCACAAACTGTTGGGATATTTTTAACTTCTTCAGGGGGTAAATCATAAAGATCTTTATCAAAAGATTCACCAGGATGTATCTTATTTTTAATCCCATCTAAGCCAGCCATAAGCATAGCAGCAAATGTTAGATAAGGATTACCTGAAGCATCAGGAAATCTTATTTCACACCTCGCACCATTTTTGCTTAATGAAATTGGTATACGACAAGAAGCAGATCTATTTCTTGCAGAGTACGCAAGTAGAACGGGTGCTTCAAAGCCTGGGATTAATCTTTTATAACTATTTGTTGTAGCATTTGAAAAGGCATTAATTGCTTTAGCATGTTTTAAAATACCACCAATATAATGCAACGCAGTTTCTGATAAACCTGCATAGGCATCACCAGAAAAAACAGGTTTATTATCTTTCCAAATAGATTGGTGAATGTGCATTCCAGATCCATTATCACCTGCAATTGGTTTAGGCATAAATGTTGCAGTTTTACCAAAAGAATGAGTAACCATTTGTACTACATATTTGTATAATTGAACGTTGTCAGCTTGATCAACAAGTGTTCCAAAGTACATACCGAGCTCGTGTTGACTTGGTGCTACTTCATGGTGATGTTTCTCAACCTTAATACCAACTTCTTTTAAACTTTTTAAGTACTCACCTCTCATGTCTTGTTCACTGTCAACTGGTGGTACTGGGAAATATCCACCTTTTACTGGAGGTCTATGACCCATGTTTCCATTAGCATATTCAGTTCCTGAATTGTAAGGACCTTCTTTGCTGTCTATTTTAAAGCCAGTATTGTTGGGGTCATTATTAATTCTAACATCATCAAAAACAAAAAACTCTGGCTCAGGACCAAAAAAGGCTTTATCACCAACACCAGATTTTATTAAATACTCTTCTGCTTTTTTTGCTGTTCCTCTTGGGTCTCTTTCATAAGGAGATCTTTTAACAGCATCTAGAATGTCACAAAAAAGAATTAATGTATTGTGAGAAGTAAAGGGATCCATAACAAGTCTTGAGGTATCAGGTTTTAAAATCATGTCAGACTCGTTAATAGCCTTCCAACCAGCAATAGAAGAACCGTCAAAAAAAACACCTTCGTTTAGCATTTCTTCATCAACAATAGTGTTGTCCATAGTTAAATGTTGAAGTTTTCCTCTAGGATCTGTGAATCTTAAATCAACAAACTCAACTTCTTTCTCTTTCATGAACTTTAATACATTGCTAGCAGTCATAGTTTCTCCTTTTTTGAAATTTGTTGATCATTATTAACAAATGTTTCATAAACAATATTGCTTGATTAATAAATACCACCTATGCGTTTTTTACATATGAATTACAACATTATTTGTTAGATTAGCAATCAATTGTTAGTTGAAATATGAGCTTATTAGATAAAGAACCCGTTAAAAGAGTAGAAAAATTTCTTAAGGAATTTGACCATTGCTTAGAAGTTATTGTTTTAGAAAATTCAGCAAGAACAGCACAAGATGCTGCTACAGCCTTAGATTGTAATGTGGGTGCAATCGTTAAAAGTTTGTTATTTAAAGCAAAGGATAGCTTTACGTTGTGTTTAGTGGCCGGGGATAAGAGATGCTCATTAAATAAACTAAAAAAGATAAAAAATGAAAAAGATATCTCAATGGCATCTCCAGAAGAAGTTAAAACCCAAACTGGATATACAATAGGGGGTGTATCACCCATTGGTCATTTAAATAACCTTGAAATTATTATAGACAATTCTCTAAAAAGATTTAATGAACTGTTTGCAGCTGCAGGACACCCTAACTGTGTATTTAAGATAAACTTTAGTGATATTCAAAAAATTACAAATGGAAAAGTTGAAGATATAATTGAATGAGACAACCCAAACTAATTGATTATACTTTATTAGTAATTTTAGCCTTAATATGGGCGTCAGCTTTTTTTAATATTAAAATTGCAACAGAATCTTTTGGACCCATTACAATTGCTTTTTTAAGAGTTTTTTTTGGTTCCATTCCTGTTTTATTATTATGTTTTTATAAAAAAATTAAAATAGAGGCATTTTCAAAAGATTGGTATTGGTTTGCAATAATAGGATTTATAAATTTAGTATTACCTTTTTTCTTAATAGCGTACGGTGTTAAATCGGTACAAAGTAATTTAGCTGCAATTTTAATGTCTACGACACCTTTAAGCTCAACTGTATTGGGTCATTTTTTTACTAAAAATGAAAAATTTAATTTTATTAAAACATTTGGAATACTAATTGGGTTTTCAGGAATTGTTTATTTGTTTTCAGATAATTTTTTAATTAATGATAATAATTTTATTTCTGCTTTGTTAATTTTACTTGGATCAACTTGCTACGTAGTTGGGGGAGTTTTAACACTAAAAATTAGTGAGAAAAAAAATGAAAATGTAACCGGCTCAATCTTAATTTGGGCTATAATAATTTTGGTACCATTAGTTTCTTTTATAGAAAAACCTTGGAA
>CAJQSF010000051.1 GCA_905612495.1 uncultured Candidatus Pelagibacter sp. | reverse complement strand
TTTTGCCAGATCCAATATCTCCTAAAATTCCAATTTTAATCATTAGTCTAAAAGTTTAACTACCTCATCATCAATTTTGGGTGTTATATTTGTCCAAAGATTAAAGGCATGTATTGCTTGGTTTAAAAACATCTTTTGGCCATTCATTGTGTTGTTTCCTCTTAGTCTGGCTTCTTTTAAAAAATTTGTTTCTTTGGGGTTATAAGTTAAATCATAAAACAGTTTATTTTTATCCCCATTACAATCATTAAAATCTATATCTATTCTTTCATTGCTTGTTAAGCCAATGCTAGTTGTGTTAATTACCACATCACATACTGGAGGTCTTTTACCCCAATCCAAAACATCTATTTCTGTATACTTTTTCTTTAGTTCTTCTGCTTTTTTTTTAGTTCTGTTGCTTAAAAAAACCTTAGCTCCTCGCTGTTCTAGTGTATAAATTATCGATGACGTTACTCCACCAGCACCTAAAACAAAAATATTTTTTCTTTTTAATGATGCGAGTATTTTATAATCTTTATCAGGGAAAAGTTCCCACATAGTTTGAGCAAAACCTGGTTCATCTGTATTATATCCAACAACCTTATTTTTAACCTTAAAAAGAGTATTTACAGATTCTGTTTTTTTAGCTGTAGGGTGAAGTTCATCCAAAAATGGAATGATTAATTTTTTAAATGGAACAGTTACGTTCACACCAATTATTTCATCATCTCTAATTTCTTTAACTATATTTTTTAGATCTTTTTCCTCTACTTTTCTCTTTTCATAAATACTGCCAAATAAACGATATTTCTTCATCCAATGATTGTGAATTAGTGGTGACAGCGAGTGTCCAATTGGGTTTCCTATAACTAAATATTTTTTCATTTATAATTACTTAAGTACTCTTTAATTTTTTTAACTGGTAAACCCATTATGGTGTTTTCGTCTCCCTCCACCTTAGAAAATAGAGACCTGCCTTCACCTTCAATTTGATAAACATTGTAAGAATATAATGCCTCATCGCTTATTTTTGCTAGATAAACTTTAAGTTCTTCATCACTCATTTGCTTCATTGTTAAAGATGCTTTGTCCGTATAATTCCATATCATTGAACCACCTCTTGATATGCAAACCGAACTTATTAATTGATGGGTTCTCCCATTGAGCTTTTCTAGTATGTTTAAAGCCTCCGTCCTATCATTTGGTTTTGATATTATTTCACCACTTAATTCTATTATGCTGTCCGCACCTAAAACTACTTCGTTAATAAATTTTTGACTTATTTTGTTGGCTTTTAATTCGGCTAAATTTTTAGATATACTTGTTGGTGTTGCTTTTTCTCTTAATAGACTTTCTTTAATGCTGTCTTCATCCACATTAGACGGTTCAACCCTACATGTTATTTTATTATCTTCTAAAATTTTTTTTCTTACCCTACTTTTTGAAGCAAGTACTATTTCATTAACCATTAGTTTTATATATTTCGTGTATTTTAATTATTGAGGCTGCTGTTTCTTCAACCGATTTCCGAGTAACATCAATTGTTGGCCATTTATATTTAATAAATGTTTTCCTTGCATCACTAATTTCTTTTTCTATTTTTTTTATATTTGTGTAGTTGGTATTTTCGGTTCCTTTAAGTGTGTTCATTCTGTTTTTTCTAATATCAACAAGCCTTTCTGGTTCTGTTGTTAAGCCCACAACACAAGATAATTTTGGATTTTTCTTTAATTCTTCAGGTATTGACCTGTCGTTTACCAGGGGAATATTTAACGTTTTAAATCCTTTGTTTGCTAAATAAATAGATGTTGGAGTTTTACTTGTTCTGCTTACTCCCAACAATATTACATCTGCTTTATTGATATCTTCAACCAAGTTTCCATCGTCATGCGACATGGTAAATTGAATCGCTTCAATTCTCTTATAGTACTCTTCGTTTAGTACATGTTGTCCACTAGGAACGTGTGATGCTTTCTGGTTTAAGAGTTTAGAGAAGTTTGTTATTAAATTTCCTAAAACGCTAAAGCATGGAATTTTTTTTTCATCTCCTTTGTTTGCTAAAAATTTTGCAAGAGAGCTATCAACAATCGTATATAAGATTATCGCATTATCCTTTTCTTTTGCTTCTTCCATTATTTTTAAAATTTGATTTTCTGTTCGTGTAAAAAAATATGATTTAATGTCATATTCGATATTTTTAAATTGAGCCTTAATTGCTAAAAAAACCCTATCCAAGGTCTCTCCAGTAGAGTCAGAAATAAGGTAAATTTGATATGTATTACTCATATATAAAATGTTGATAATTAAGTATTATTTTTACCATCTTTCAAAATAATCATATTTTTTATTTTTCACTGTAGAACCTGGTTTTTATAAACATTTATAAACATGTGAAGTTCTAATATACATTTTATCTAACAAAATTAAATAAAGTCTCAATTTAAACATCATGCTTCATTTCTATAAATTATTAATTGTTAATAAATCATGTATAAAGTGTGTAAAACAATTAACTACCGTTATTCACACACTATATAACTAATACTATAATTAAATATTTACTTATTATTATGACACCTATTCAAGAAACAATAATAAACAAAAAAACTACTAATTCTCCAATATGGTTAATGAGACAAGCAGGAAGATATCTTCCAGAATTTAGAGAAATTAGAAAAATAAATCCAGATTTTATTAGTTTATGTTTAAATGAAAATTTATCATCAGAGATTACTCTACAACCTTTAAAAAGATTTGAATTAGATGCAGCAATAATTTTTTCAGACATTTTAATGTTACCGTATGGATTAAATCAAAAAGTAGAATTCAAAAAAGATTTTGGCCCACAACTTGGCTCATTAGATTTAAATGATATTTCCAAAGTAGATGAAATTGATTTTATAGAAAAATTATATCCAGTTTATAAATCAATTAAAAAAGTAAGTGAAAACAGTTTAGTTAAAAATAAAAATGTAATAGGCTTTGTCGGAGCACCATGGACGTTATTGGTTTACATGATCAATAAATATTCACCAAAAAAAGAATTAATAAAAGATTTTTTCAAAGATGAATTTTTAATAAATAGGATTTTAATAATTTTAGAAAAATTTTTGAAATTGCATATCGATCAACAAATAAAAAGTGGTGCAACTGTTATCCAAATTTTTGATAGTTGGGCTAGTTTGTTAGAAGAAAAAGATTTACCAAACTATGTTTATATTCCAACACTAAATTTAGTTGATTATGTAAAATCATTGAACGTACCAGTAATTTGTTTTCCAAGAGGCGTAAAAAATTATAAAAATTATTGTGATATTGTTAAGCCTGATGCTGTCAATATTGACTATGATGTAAATCCCGTTTCTATATGTAAAGAAATTAATATACCCGTCCAAGGGGGACTTGATCCAAAGATATTATTAACCGATAAAGAAAATTTAAAAAAAGAAGCAACAAGATATCTAGATGTATTCAAAGATCATCCGTATATCTTTAATTTAGGGCATGGCGTATTGCCCCAAACAGATCCTAACATGGTGGATTATTTGGTGAAGATGGTAAAAGATTATTAAATGAAAAAAGCAATTATTTTATTTAATCTGGGAGGTCCAGATAAATTAGAAAATGTTGAACCCTTTTTATTTAATTTATTTAATGACCCAGCAATTTTAGATCTACCAACTTTTTTAAGATATCCGTTAGCAAAGTTAATCTCTAATAGGAGAGCACCTGTTGCTAAAAAAATTTATGCAGAACTAGGTGGTTCATCACCCATATTAAAATTAACCAGAGAACAATCCGATGCTCTAGAAATAAAACTAAACCAAACCCAAACAGAAGATGAATATAAATGTTTCATCATAATGAGATGCTGGAATCCGAGAGCTAAAAACGTGATTAAAGATGTTCAATTATATGGCCCAGACGAGATTGTCTTAATGCCCCTGTATCCCCAATACTCCGCCGCAACATCAGGGTCCTCAATTAAAGAATGGAAAGACATTTGTAAAAAAAATAACTATCATGTTAAAACAAGCACAATATGTTGTTACCCAACAGACCAAAATTTTATTAACGCTCATACAAAAGAGATAATAAAAAAAATTAAAGATCTTAAAAACTTTAAATTAATATTTTCTGCACATGGTCTACCAGAAAAAAATATTAAAAAAGGGGACCCTTATCAGTGGCAAGTAGAACAATCGGTTAAAAAAATAGTTGAAAGTTTAAATGATGAGAGCCTTGATTGGATATTGAGTTATCAAAGTCGTGTAGGTCCACTAAAGTGGATAGGACCATCTACAGAAACTATAATCATTGAAAATTCCAAGCTTGGCAAGCATATCGTTTTAGTCCCTATCGCATTTGTTTCTGAACACTCAGAAACTCTCGTTGAGCTTGATATAGAATATAAAGAAATAGCAGATGCTAATGGATGTAAAAATTATACAAGAGTTCCAGCACTTGGAATTAATGAGGATTTTATCAAAGCAATGTCAGAATTAATAATTAAGAAAAACGAATATAAAATTAATGAGGATCTTTATCCACCAAAGATACAGTGTCCACCTAATTTTAAAAAATGTCCCTGTTTAAATTATGAATAGTTATTTATTATTTAAGAGCCTACACTTAATTGCGGTAATTTCCTGGATGGCAGGACTCTTATATTTACCCAGGATTTTCGTATACCACGTAGAAAATTTAAAAGATAAAAACACTTCTTCAGTATTTAAAACAATGGAAAGAAAATTATATTTTTACATCATGACACCAGCAATGATTTTAACTTGGGTGTTCGGATTAATTTTAATTTCTTCTTTAGGTTTTGAAGTTCTTTCTGCAACTTGGATTAAACTAAAATTCTTGTTAGTGATTTTATTAACCTTATATCATTTCTATTTATCCAAACTTCTTAGTGATTTTAATTTGGATCAAAATATTAAATCTTCTAAGTTTTTTAGAATAAT
>CAJQSF010000050.1 GCA_905612495.1 uncultured Candidatus Pelagibacter sp. | reverse complement strand
CCTGGTGGAACTTCCGTTGGTCTTGCAAATGGCTTATTGTTTGCAGATGATAAAAAAATATATTCAGCAGAAAATTTAAAAGTGGGTTTGTTTAAATAATGAGAAGAGTAGTAGTTACAGGTTTGGGTGTTGTTTCTTGTTTAGGAAATAATCAAGAAGAAGTTTATCAGTCTCTTTTAAATTCAAAATCAGGAATATCTTTTTGTGAAGAATACAAAGAACATAATTTAAGAAGTCATATTCATGGTAAACCAAATATTAAACTTGAAGACCACATCGATCGAAAAACAATTAGATTTATGGGGTCTGGTTCTGCTTACAATTATATTGCAATGAAAGAAGCTATTAAGGATTCAGGATTAGAGGATAAAGATGTAAGTAATTTTAAAACTGGAATCGTTATGGGTTCTGGAGGTCCTTCAATAGAGAATGTTGTTTTATCGGTTGATAAGACTAGAGCTAAGACACCAAAATTAATGGGGCCATTTATTGTTCCAAGAACTATGGCCAGTACATCCTCGGCAACACTTGCTGTGCCTTTTAAAATTAAAGGAGTGAATTATACGATGAGTTCTGCTTGTGCAACCAGTGGACACTGCATCGGTCATGCAAGCGAATTAATCCAAATGGGGAAACAGAATATTGTTTTTGCAGGAGGAAGTGAAGAATTACACTGGGCTATGACTGCAATGTTTGATGCTATGACTGCACTATCTTCTAAATATAATAATGCACCCGAAACTGCTTCAAGAGCTTACGACAAGACTAGAGATGGCTTTGTAATAGCCGGTGGTGGTGGAGTTTTAGTGCTTGAAGAGTATGAGCATGCAAAAGCAAGAGGTGCAAACATATATGCTGAATTAACAGGCTATGGCGCGACTTCTGATGGGTACGATATGGTAGCCCCATCAGGTGAAGGAGCTGTTAGATGTATGAAGATGGCTTTAGCGACTGCTAAAAACAAAATGGACTACTTAAACACTCATGGAACATCAACTCCAGTTGGTGATATGACAGAACTAAGAGGTGTTGGAGAAGCATTTGGTGCTGAGGTACCAAAAATTAGTTCTACTAAATCTCTTTCGGGTCACCCTCTAGGTGCCGCATCAGTTCATGAAGCAATTTATAGTTTAATCATGATGAAAAATAGTTTCATCACAGCCTCAGCTAACATCACAGACATGGATGATGAAGCTAAAAAATTTCCAATCGTTACTAAAACTGAAACAGGAGTTACTTTAAACTCTGTAATGTCTAACAGTTTTGGTTTTGGTGGAACAAATGCAACTTTAATTTTTGAAAAGGTCTAAATGAGTTTAATGAAAGGTAAAAGAGGATTAATCATGGGTGTTGCCAATGAAAGATCTATAGCTTGGGGTATTTCACAAAAACTTGCAGAAGCTGGAGCAGAACTAGCATTCACTTATCTTGGTGATGCATTAAAGAAAAGAGTAATCCCTTTAGCTGAAAAATTAAATTCAAAAGCCACTTTTAGTTGTGATGTTGAAAATAAAGAAGAAGTTATAAAACTTTTTGATGATATTAAATCACAGTGGGGACAAATTGATTTTGTAGTTCATGCGGTTGCTTTTTCTGATAAATCAGAATTATCAGGTGAGTATTTAAATACATCTAGAGAAAATTTTTTAAGAAGCATGTTAATTTCATGCTTTTCATTTACAGAAGTTGCAAAAGAAGCTTCTAAAATAATGAAAGAGGGCGGAAGTTTATTAACACTAACTTATGAGTCTAATAAAGCTATTCCAAATTATAATGTGATGGGTGTTTGTAAATCAGCATTAGAGGCAAGTGTTAAATATCTTGCAAGAGATTTGGGTGCTAAAGGTATGAGAGTAAATGCAATAAGTGCTGGACCTATCAAAACATTAGCAGCTTCTGCTATTGGCGATGCAAAATTCTTATATAAATGGAATGCAGATCATTCTTTCTTAAAGAGAAACGTTGATATCAAGGATGTTGGTAACTCAGCTTTATACCTTTTAAGCGACCTTGCTGGTGGTGTTACTGGTGAAATTCACTACGTAGATGCTGGTTATAATAAGGTTGGGATGCCTGACCCCAAGAATATTTCCTGAAATATAGTTAAATTTAGTTAAAAAACCCCCAGAACTTTCATTCAAGGGGTTTAAAAATTTAATTTAAGTTATTAGGCTTTTTCTGCTGCTTCAGTTGTAGCTTGTTTCATAGAAAGTTTAACTTTACCTCTATCAAAACCAATTACTTTAACGGTAACTTCATCGCCTTCTTTTACAACGTCAGTAACTTTTTCTACTCTCTTAGCAGCAAGTTCTGAGATGTGAACAAGACCATCTTGTTTACCTAAGAAGTTAACGAAAGCACCAAATTCCATAATCTTCATTACTTTACCTGTGTAGATTTTATTCATCTCAGCTTTTGCTGTGATGTCTTTAATCATTTGCATAGCAATGTTTCTAGACTCTTCGTCTGGAGCAGCAACAGTTACTACACCTTCATCATTCACATCAACTTTAGCGCCTGATTTTTCAACTATCTCTCTAATTGTTGCCCCACCTTTTCCAATAACAGCTGCGATATCTTTTTTATCAACAGTAACTTGTTCCATTTTTGGAGTGTGTTCACCAACATCAGCTCTTGATTCACTTAAAACTTTATTCATTTCACCCAAGATATGAACTCTTCCTTCTTTAGCTTGCTTTAAAGCCTGCTCCATAATTTCAAATGTAATACCAGTAATTTTGATATCCATTTGAAGTGAAGTAATTCCATCTTTAGTTCCAGCAACCTTAAAGTCCATATCACCTAAGTGATCTTCATCACCTAAAATATCTGACAATACGCTAAAATCATCACCTTCTTTAATTAATCCCATTGCAATACCTGCAACTGGCTCTTTAATTGGCACTCCAGCATCCATCAGTGCAAGAGATGCACCACAAACACTTGCCATTGAAGAAGAACCATTAGATTCTGTAATCTCTGACACTATTCTGAAAGTATATGGAAATTCCTCTTTTGAGGGTAATGAAGAGTTAATTGCTCTCCATGCTAATTTTCCATGACCAACTTCACGTCTTCCAGTTCCAATTCTTCCAGTTTCACCAACTGAAAAAGGAGGGAAATTATAATGAAGCATAAATCTTTCTCTGTGCTGTCCATCTAAACTTTCCAATCTTTGTTCGTCATCAGATGTACCTAAAGTAGTAACAACAATTGCCTGTGTTTCACCTCTAGTAAATAGAGCTGATCCGTGAGTTCTTGGTAAAACACCAACTTCACACTCTATAGCTCTTACATCAGCTAAACCTCTGCCATCAATTCTTTTTTTGTTTTTAAGAATGTCAGTTCTTACAATAGATTTTTCAAGATTTTTTAATTCATCATTAACATCAAAATCAGAGTAGTTTTCATCTTCTGCAAAAAACTTTTTAGCTTTATCCGAAATTTCTGAAATTTGATTTGATCTATCTTGTTTGTCTATTGTTGCAAAAGCTTTTGTTAAATCTGCAGTAAACTCTTCTCCTAGTTTTTTCTTAACTTCAGACAAGTCTTTCTTTTGAACAGTCCACTCTGGCTTTCTGCATTCTTTTGCTAGTTCCTCTATCATTTCGATTACTGGCACAAAGCCTTTGTGTCCAAACTTAACTGCATCTAACATTACTTCTTCTGTTAAACCTTTGGTCTCAGACTCAACCATTAGCACAGCATCTTTAGTACCTGCTACAACTAAATCTAAAGTAGAGTTTTCTAGTTCAGCTTTTGATGGGTTTAATATGTATTTGCCATCAACTAGACCAACTCTAGAAGCACCTACCGGACCCATAAATGGCATTCCCGAAATAGCTAGCGCTGCTGAAGAAGCTGTAATTGCTAAAATATCTGGTTGATTGTCTTTGTCATATGAAATTACCGTTGGTAGCAACTGAACTTCATTTTTAAATTCACTTGGAAACAAAGGTCTGATTGGTCTATCAATTAATCTTGAGATTAATTGTTCACTTTCAGTTGGTCTTGCTTCTCTTTTAAAATATCCGCCAGGAATTTTACCACCTGCATAATATTTTTCTTGGTAATTTACAGATAATGGAAAATAATCCATATCTGGATTTACTTTTTTTGCCCCTACTACTGTTGCTAAAATAACCGTTTCACCACACGAAGCAACAATCGCTCCATCTGCTTGTCTTGCTACTTTGCCTGTTTCTAAGCTTATTTTCTTACCTGCTACTTCAATTTCCTTCTTATATACTTTGAACATCTAATTTCCGTTTCCTTCTATCTATTTTCTTAAATTTAATTGTGTTAATACATTTTTGTAAGAATCGAATTTATTTTTCTTTAAATATTCTAACAATTTTTTTCTTCTATTTACTGCTCTTAACAACCCAACCGAAGAGTGTTTATCTTTTTTGAATTGCTTAATATGTGCTGAAAGAGTTTCAATTTTACCTGTTAATAATGCAATTTGTACCTCTGAAGAACCAGTGTCCTTCTCATGCATTTTTAATTCTTCTGCTTTATTCGTCATACTATTTATTTTCCTATTTGTTTGTTTGTTTTATTAAGTTTTCTATTTTTTCTGCGTATTCAAAAGAGTCGTCTTTAGCAAAAAGTATCTTTGGTATGTATTTCATAAATACTTTTTTAGATAAAACTTTTCTAATTAAAAAAGAGTATTCTCTTAATTTTTTAATAACTTTTTCTGTATCTTTTCCTCCTAAGGGCAATACATATGCTTTTGCAATTTTAAGATCTTGACTCATTTTTACTTCTGTAACTGTAACAGTGTTAGTTTCTAAATTCGGCACTTTAGCTTCATTTCTAGCAAAAATCATACCTAAAGATTGCTTAATCATCTCCCCAACACGTAATTGTCTTTGTGATATGGGTTTTCCTGTTTTATCAACCATTATACCGTTCTCTCAGTAGAAGTCGTACTATAAGCCTCTATTGTATCGTTTTTTTGAAAATCAACAAAGTCTTTAAGTGTTATTCCGCATTCTTGACCATTACTAACCTGTTTAGCCTGATCTTTCTCTCTGAAAATTGTACTAATCTTGCCAGTATAAATGATTGCTCCATCTCTAATTAATCTAGCGTTTGCACCGCTAGCTATTTCTCCTTCTGTTACTTTAGAGCCTGCAACTTTTCCTGTTCCTGAAACTTTAAAGATTTCTAAAATTTGAGCAGTTCCATTAATTGTTTCTTGAATATCTGGAGCAAGAAGTCCAGACATTCTTAATCTAATATAATCTAACACTTCATAAATAATATTATATGAAGAAATTTTAATTTTTTCTTTCTCTGCTAATTTTTTTGCTTCTTTACTTGGTTTAACATTGAATGCTACTAGAGTAGCGTTAGACGCTTTTGCTAAAGTCACATCTGTTTCTGTTATCATTCCAATATCTGATAAAATAATTTTAGGTTTAACTTCATCATGTATAATTTGATTGATTGCACTTTTAATTGCTTCAGCGGATCCATGTACATCTGATTTTATGATAATATTTAATTCCGAGGCTGATTTATCTGCAAAAGCAGAATCCTGAGTTGCAAGAGTTAAAGGACTTCCTCCTGTTTTAGTTTCGTCAGCTCTGTTCTCACTTAATGTTTTCGCTTCTTTTTCAGAATTTAAAACAATAAAATCATCTCCTGATTTAGCCGCTCCGTTAATCCCTAAAATTTCAACAGGTGTTGATGGAGGTGCTTCATTAATATTTTTTCCTTTATCATTAATTAATGCTCTTACTTTCCCCCATTTTAATCCACTAACAAAAAAATCACCTTTTTTAATTGTTCCTGAAGTTACCACAACAGTTGCTACAGCTCCTCTACCTATATCAATTTTCGACTCTAAAACAATTCCAGTTGCTTTAGATTCAAAGTCAGTTTTAAGATCTAAGATTTCAGCTTGTAACACAACTGCTTCTACCAATTTATCTAAATTTTTTTTCGTTTTTGCAGATATTTCAACCATTAAAGTATCTCCTGATAAATCTTCTGCAATAAGTTCATATTCTAAAAGTTGGTTTTTAATTTTTTGTGGATCTGCCTCGGGTAAATCACATTTATTTATCGCAACAACTATTGGAACATTTGCAGCTTTTGCATGCTTTATAGATTCGATTGTTTGAGGTTTTACACCATCATCTGCTGCAACAACTAGCACTACAACATCTGTTAGTTTTGACCCTCTAGCTCTCATCTCAGTAAATGCTGCATGGCCTGGTGTATCTATAAAGGTTATTTTATTTGACTCATGTTCTATTTGATAGGCACCAATGTGTTGTGTAATTCCACCAAATTCTCCTAGCACAACATTTGCACTTCTTAAAACATCTAATACTGAAGTTTTACCATGATCAACATGGCCCATTACAGTTACTATTGGAGGTCTATTTTTTAAATTTTCTGATCTAGATTCTTTAATTTTTTGAATAATTTCTTCAGCTTTTGTTTCTCTTATAGGATTGTGCCCAAATTCTTTAACTAAATATTCTGCAGTATCTGCTGCTAGTGTTTGATTGATGGTAACCGTTACCCCCATTCCAAATAAGTGTTTTATAACATTATTCGATTGTTCAGCCATTCTATTAGATAGTTCTCTAACAGTAATTGCTTCTGGAATATTAATATCCCTCTTTATTGGTTTTAAGTTTTCTTGAATCTCTTCTTTAGTAAGTTCTCTATTTTCTTTTAATTTTGCTCTTTTAAGTGAAGCCATACTTCTTGATCTTGCTTCAATCTCATCACTTAAGGCTCTTGAAACTGTTAATTTTAATTCTCTTTTTTTAGTGTCAGGCTTTCCTTTATCGCCTGCGTCACCTTTAAGCCTTCTAGTTGCTCTTTGCTCAGCTAACTTACGTTTTTCGTAGTCATTTGTGATTGGTGAAGTCGGTTTGGGTGCCGAGGTTGTTCTTGGAGCAAAACTTTCTTTAGGACTCACTGTTGGTTTTGATCTTACACTAGCAGGTCTGCTAAAATTACCTCCAGGGGCAAATTTGCTTGGTTTTTTTTCAATAACAACTGAGTTTTTACTTTGAGTTTTTGCTAACTCTATATTCTCTATCGATTTTTTGGCTATACCAGAAAGTGTTAATTTTGTTTTCTTGTTGTCCATATTTCATTACTCAATCTTTATAAATTATATTTCTTGCAGACATAATTAGTTCGTCAGCTTCAGTTTTTGATAAAGCAAAATCTTCAAGGTATCCTTGAATTTTAATTCTTTCACCTTTTACAACGTCATAACCACCCGTTAATTCATCAGATG
Source organism: uncultured Candidatus Pelagibacter sp. (assembly GCA_905612495.1). Taxonomy (GTDB): domain Bacteria; phylum Pseudomonadota; class Alphaproteobacteria; order Pelagibacterales; family Pelagibacteraceae; genus Pelagibacter. The sequence goes on along the minus strand of CAJQSF010000050.1, from coordinate 17,827 downwards.
CAAGGTCTGCAAAGTCTTCTAACTTTAAAATCTTTTGCTCTCCTAAGGTAACCAACATTCCAGGAGTTAGACCTTTGTGATTTATAAGGTCATCCTGTAGTCCCAAATCTTTAATTCTTTTTGTTATATCTTCTTGATCTTTTAGATAAAAATCTTTTGCTCTCTCTATCAAAGCTTTAGCAGTATCTTCTTCTATACCTTCAATTTTCATTAAACTCTCTGGTGAGCTATCTTTAATATCTGAAATTGAAGAAAAACCTTCAGCAACAAGTAATTGCCCTAAAGTTTCATCTAATTCTAAATTTTTAACAAAATTTTCAGTTTTTTCTTTAAACTCTGACTGTCTTCTTTCAGAATCTTCTGCATCAGTCATTATGTTAATTTCATAATTTAATAATTTTGTTGCCAACCTAACATTTTGACCTCTACGACCAATCGCCTTACTTAGATTTTCTTCAGTTAAAATTACATCTAATTTTTTTGCAACACTATCGACATTTACTCTTTGAACCTCTGCTGGCGATAATGCATTTGAAACTACTATTGCTGGATCTTCAGACCAATTAACTATATCAATTTTTTCCCCTTGCAGCTCGTTAACTACCGCTTGAACCCTAGATCCTCTCATACCAACACAAGCACCTACTGGATCTAATGAAGTATCAACTGCTTTAACACAAATTTTTGCTCTACTTCCTGGATCTCTTGCTGATGATTTAATTTCAATTAAACCATCATAAATTTCTGGAACTTCTTGAACAAACAATTTTTCCATAAACTTTGGATGAGCCCTTGATAAAAATATTTGCTGTCCTCTAGCTTCTCTCCTTACATCATAGCAATAGGCTTTTATTCTATCACCTGCTTTAATGTTTTCTCTAGGAATAATTTCATTTTTTTGAATAATTGCCTCTGTTCTACCTAAGTCAACTATTACATTTCCAAATTCTAAACGTTTAACAATCCCACTTAAAATTGAATCTTTTTTATCTACAAAATCATTATATTGTCTTTCACGCTCTGCTTCTCTTACATTAAAGCTAATAACTTGCTTTGCAGTCTGTGCTGCTATTCTGCCAAAATCAAAAGAAGGTAGCGACTGTAAGATTTCATCACCAATTTTTTTTTCCTTATTTTCTTCATTTAAAATAATTGCATCTTGAAGATTGATTTCTGTGTTTGTGTTTTCTGGATTCTCTACAACAGTTAATTTTCTATATATTCCAATATCACCATTTTCTCTGTCTATTAAAACTTTAATTTCATTATCTTGTCCAAATTTAGACTTGGCAGCTTTTGCGATTCCAGTTTCCATAGAATTAATAATTAATTCTTTATCTATAGATTTTTCTAAAGCTACTGCCTCGGCTATTCTTAGTAATTCTAATTTATCAGATCTTCTATTTAACATATTTTTATTAGCTCCAAAAAAAAATGGGCTGAAGCCCATTCTGTGATTTCAATAATGTAAGAGCAATATATAAAGAATTTTTTTTAATTCAATAGGAACTATTTAGAAAAAACATGCTTTTTATCGGTCTTTTCCCATGAAAATGAACCATCAGCCTCTGGCATTCTTCCAAAATGACCATAAGCAGCTGTTTTTTCATAAATTGCTTTATTTAAGCCCAGCATTTCTCTTATTCCTCTTGGGCTTAAATCAAAATTTTTTGAAATTTCTTCTGAAACAAATTTATTTTTTTCCAGATCATTATCAAATAAATCTACATAAATTGATAAAGGTTTAGAAACTCCAATTGCATAAGCTAATTGAATTAAACATTTTTCAGAAATATTAGAAGCAACAATATTTTTTGCAATATATCTTGCAGCATAAGCCGCAGATCTATCAACTTTAGTTGGGTCCTTACCAGAAAAAGCTCCACCACCATGCGGTGCTGCTCCACCATAAGTATCAACAATAATTTTTCTACCCGTTAAACCACAATCTCCATCTGGCCCACCTATTACAAAGTTTCCTGTTGGGTTTACATAAAATTCTTTTTCGTCAAAATCTTTTAAAAATTTTTCTGGAATAGATTTTAACATATAGGGTGTTAATAATTCTCTTACTTTTGCTTGATCTATGTCCGCAGAATGTTGAGAAGATATAACAACTGATTTTACTTTGGTTGGTTTTCCATCAATGTACTCGAAAGTAACTTGGCTTTTTGAATCTGGTTCTATATTTTTTAATATTCCAGACTTTCTATCTTCTGCCATAAGTCTTAAAATTTTATGTGAATAATGGATAGGCGCTGGCATCAACTCTTCTGTTTCGTTACATGCATACCCAAACATTATTCCTTGATCTCCAGCTCCCTCATCTTTATTGTCTTTAGAATCCACACCCATAGCTATATCTGTAGATTGTGAATGAAGGTGACTTTCTATCTTTGTTGCTTCTCTCCATGTAAAACCATCTTGATCATAACCAATGTCTTTAATACATTCTCTAACTTTTTGAATAAGATCTTCTTTTTTGATCTCTGGACCTCTAACTTCTCCAGCAAGAATAACTTTATTTGTTGTAGTCAGTGTCTCACATGCAACTCTAGAAAAAGGGTCTCCAGCAAGATAACTGTCTACTACCATATCTGAAATACGGTCTGATACTTTGTCAGGGTGCCCTTCTGAAACAGATTCGCTGGTGAAAAGATAATTTTTTAAATTACTCATATTTAGTTCTATTAAATGAAAAAATTAAAAAAATATATACTAAAATTAATAATAAAAAGATTTTATTCCCATATAACATAAAAGTTGTAGGTTTAACTATTTTGCTCTCAGATAGTTCCACATACCCTGTTGATCCAAATTCCACCTCTTGCTCTATAATCCCCATAGGGTTGATAATTGCAGAAATTCCATTATTTGCAGATCTGATTATATACTTACCGCTTTCAATAGATCTAAATATGCTGTGCGAAAAGTGTTGCTTAGGGCCTATAGAATTTCCAAACCAACCATCTTCTGAAATATTAATTATATAGTCAAAATTATTATCTCTAGATAATTTGCCTGAATAAATTATTTCGTAACAAATTAAAGGAAGCAAATTTAAATCAATTTTACCATTTTTTATATTCAGAGGAATCCTAGTCACTCCACTAGAGAAGGATTGGTAGTTATTAGTTACAGTTTTAATGCCTATTAAGCTAAGAATGCTCTCAAAGGGAGTGAATTCTCCAAATGGCACTAGATTTACTTTATTATAATTTGCGATGAGATCTAGCTTATTGTTAAATACAGCCATTGAGTTAAAAAATAAATTTTTATCATTTTTTTTCTCTGTACTATTTAAACCCATAATAATTAAATCATCCCCTCCAAAGCTTTTTAAGAATAAGTTTTTATAAATATTCATATCTCTTAAATAGCTGTCTGAAATAATTCCTTCTGGCCACAAAAAAATTGTAGGTTCTATTTTTGTTGAATCACTCAATTCTATAAGCTCATTAATTATTTTTAACTCATCTTGTTTTGAATAAAATCTATCTAAATTAATATTGGGTGATATTGCTTTAATTATATAAGAATTTTTTATACTTTCTAAAGAATTAAAATTTTTATTTTTGAAATTACCAAATATTAAAAACGCAGCAGACATTAAAATAAAAAAAAAACAAACCATGACTTCTTTTCTAGAGTTTCTTAGAATAAATAAAGCAGGAAGGGTGAATAAAGAGATACAAATTAAATTAAAAGAATAAGTTCCAATAATAGAAAGAATTTGAATAAAATAAATATTACTTGAAAAGCTAAATGCAATTAAATTCCAAGGAAAACCTGTAAGTATAGAGCCTCTGACAAATTCAATTGTTCCAAATAAAATTGAAAAAATAAAAAAAGAAGTAATTACATTTTTTGAGTAAAAAATTAAAAATAAATATGTAATTAAACCATAAAAAACACCTAGGAAAGCTGGCAATAAAATTATAGCAGCTGGAATTAAAAACTTAAAACTCTCATCAAAAGTCAATGAAATTGATATCCAATATAGACTAAATAAAAAATACCCAAATCCAAAACACCACCCATATTGAAAAAAAGATTTATTGTGTGTTTTTCCTTTTTTTTTTTTAAAAAGAAAAATAAAGAATAAAGAAAAAGTAATAAAATTAATTACAAAATAATTGTATGGTGGAAGGCTATAAGAACTTATTGCTCCTAAAAAGATAATATAAAGTAGATTTATAAATTTTTTTTTAAGCAATTTTAGCAATCTTTGTCTCAATAGTTTTATAAATTTTTTCTTCTTCTGTTAGCATCTCTTTAAAATCTTTTAATCTTATATGGTCATAACCTAGTAAATGTAGAAAGCCATGAATGAAAATCTTGGTTACTTTGCTCTTAAACTCTAGGGCGCTTAAGACTTTTGGTTTATTCATAAACTCGTAACTGATAACAATATCTCCAATATAAGGCGATTTTTTTATATTTAGTTTTTTTTCAAAAGGAAAAGATAAAATATCTGTTGGTTTATTTTTATTCCTAAATTTTTTATTTAATTTTTTAATATTTTTATTATTTGAAAGTAAGATGGTTAAACTTACTTTTTTTTTGATAAACCTGTATTTTTTAGGAAAAACTAGTACCAAAGAATTAAAAAAAATATCAGGTTTTTTAATTCTTCCAATCCAAAGATTGCTCTCAGATACTACATCAATGCTAATCATTTTCTTGATCTGAATACGCTTTTACAATCTTGGAGACTAGGGGGTGTCTAACTACGTCTGAATGATCAAAGTCTACTACGGAGACTTCATTTAAGTGTCCTAATAATTTTTTAGATCTATTTAATCCAGACATGTTCTTTTGAGGTAAGTCAATTTGCGATGGATCTCCATTTATAACAATTTTTGAATTTTCCCCGATACGCGTTAGGAACATTTTAATCTGTGTATCTGTTGCATTTTGTGCCTCATCTAAAATTGCAAAAGAGTTTTTTAAAGTCCTCCCCCTCATAAATGCGAGGGGAGCTATTTCAATATCACCAACCTCAATCATTCTTTGAATTTTTTCAAAGTCAAAAAGATCATATAGAGAATCGTATAAAGGCCTTAGATAAGGGTCTACCTTTTCCTTCATATCTCCCGGTAAGAAACCTAATCTTTCACCAGCTTCTACAGCTGGCCTTGATAAAATAATTCTTTCAATCTTCTTATCAAGTAACAATGTCAAACCAACTGCAACTGCTAAAAATGTTTTACCAGTTCCTGCGGGACCAGCTGATATAACGATATCACTTTGTCTCAAAGCTCTGACATATTCCTTCTGTTTTTCTGATCTTGGAATAACTGATTTTTTTGGAGTTTTAATTATGTCTGAAATATTATTATTTTTTACTTTTTCTTCGATCATAAATTTATTTACTGAAGAGATTATATCTTTTTTTTCTACACTACCATTGTTTATAAACTGATTAGCTAAAAATTGAATAGCATTTTTTGCAATTTCATTTTGTTCTTGTGTTGATTTTATTAAAATAGAATTACCTCTAGAATATAGATTGGTATTAGTAATTTTTTCTAGTTCTTTTAGATTTTCATTAAATTCACCAACCACACCCATCAACAAATCATTATCTTGAAATATAACACTCAAAGAATTATTATCAGAATAGACAAATTTTAAAGTAGAGTTAATTTTTTTCAAATTTACGTTATTCAACTTTTAAGCTACCTTCTGTTTATAATTTTCTTGTAATTTTCCAAATAAACTATTTTGATTGCTACTAACTATTTCTATCTTTACAATTTTTCCTATGCAATCTATGTTGCCATCAAAAATTACAGATGTCATATATTCCGTCCTACCAAATAATTTAATTCCGTCTTTCATTTTATTTTCAACTAAAACTTTAAGAATCTTGCCCTCTAAAGATTTATTTTTATTTATTTGGTTTTCAAATAGTTTTTTTTGGATTATTTCTAATCTTTTTTTTGATTTTGTTTTATCAGCTAATTCTAAATCAGCAGCTACAGTTCCTGGTCTTGGGCTAAAAATGAAAGAATAAGAGTTAGTAAATCCTATTTTTTCAATTAAATCCATTGTGTGTTTAAAATCATTATCACTTTCTTCTGGGTATCCGATAATAAAATCACTTGAAAACTCTATATTGAAATTAATCTTTTTTAACTTTTCATAAATTATTAAATATTCTTCAATGGTATGCTTTCTATTCATTAGTTTTAAAATTTTATTCGATCCGCTCTGCACTGGCAGGTGCACTAAAGGCATTAATTTGTTTGATTTTTTATAAACATTTATTAAATCGTCAGTCATATCTTTGGGGTGTGATGTGGTGTATCTAATTCTTTCCAACTCTTTAAAGTTTTCTAACTCTAACAATAAATCAGATAATCTAAATTCTTTATTTTCACTTTTATAACTATATGCGTTAACATTTTGCCCTAAAAGAATAATTTCTTTAGCTCCACTTTGGACTATCTCATTAGCCTCATTTATAATCTGATCAAATGGTCGAGAATATTCGGGCCCCCGTGTATATGGAACAACACAAAAATGACAGAATTTATCACATCCTTCTTGGATTGTTAAAAAAGAAGACACCTTACTATCTTTGTTTCTGATTTTACTTAAATAATTAAATTTTGAAATTGTATCAAACTCTGTCTCTTCTTCTTTTTTTTTATTGTCTATATGCTTTTGTATAGTGTCATTAATTTTATGGTACGATTGCGGCCCGATAACTATATCAATATACGGTTCTCTCTTCAGCATCTCTTGATTTTCTGCTTGAGCCACGCATCCCGCAACAATCACAATGGGTTTTTTTTTAAATCTAAAAATTTTTTTTACTCTTCCAATTTCATGATAAACTTTTTCTTTTGCCTTGTCTCTTATGTGACATGTGTTTAAGAGATAACAATTTGCATCTTCGTACTTATCTGTTTTTTCAAAACCTATTTTTTTTACTATATCAAATATACGATTAGAGTCGTATTCATTCATTTGACAGCCAAAAGTTTTAATAAATATTTTTTTTAACATTAAATTAAGTTTTTTTTTTAACCCCGTATAATTCTAATTTATGGTCCACTAAATGATAACCATATTTATCTGCAATTTTTTTTTGTAATTTTTCAATTTCTTCATCAACAAACTCTATAATTTCTCCTGACTTAACATCTATTAAATGATCGTGATGACCTTCATTTAATTCTTCGTATCTTGCTTTTCCTCCTTTAAACTCATGTTTTGCTAAAATTCCAGATTCCTCAAATAATTTTACTGTTCTATAAACTGTTGCAATACTAATTTTTGAGTCAATTTTCGACACCCTATTATAAAGTTCGTCTACATCCGGATGATCTTTTGACTCTGACATAATTTTAGCAATAATTTTTCTTTGTTCTGTAAGCTTAACTCCTTTGGCTAAACACTTTTGTTCAATATTTTCTGGCATAGTTAATTTTAACTTAAATAAATAGGATTAATCAAATTCTTTTTAATTTTATATTTTTCACATAACTGCGGTACATCTGCATATTTAGTACTATCAGATTCTTTAAAATCTTCAAAACTGAAGCAATAATAGTCAATTTTTTTAGTTAAAAACAAAGCTTTAATCGTTGATAATGAATTCCTAATACCTGCAAAACTACCCGGTCCTCTATTAACGTAAATAGCACATATTTCATCTAAAGAGGTTTTATTAATTTTTAAAAATTCATTTAATAAGATCATTAATCTTTCAAAATTAATTTTACTATTTTCATGACTACAAGTATAAATATTTTTACCAACAATGACTGTTAAAAAAATTTTATCTCTAGTGGCATCTACTATTAAGCTATTCATTATTATATTATTATTTAGCACTAACTCTAAAGCAGAAGAAAAGAATATCAAATATTATTCTGATGATAAGGGTATTCTTTCATTAATGTATCATAGATTTGATGAAAATAAATACCCCTCAACTAATATCCAGATGAATATTTTCAAAAAGCAAATTAAAATAATTAAAAATTTAAAATACAATTTTTATGACCCTGTAGAACTAGAAAAAAATTTTAACACTCCAAAAATAGAAAAGAAAATACTCATTACCATAGATGATGCCTTCTCTTCATTTTATGAAGTTGCATGGCCCTATTTAAAAGAAGAAAAAATTCCATTTATTCTTTTTGTTTCAACCGAATCAGTTGGAAGAAATGGATATATGACTTGGAATCAAATTAAAGAATTAGAGAAAGAAAGTACAGTATACATAGGTAATCACTCTCACTCACATAATTATTTGGTAAGTTTAAAAAATGTTGACTTTATAAGCGATATTAATACCTCATCTTCAATATTTAAAAAAAAGCTAGGATATAATCCTATTTTTTTTTCTTACCCCTTTGGAGAGTATAGTTCACTTATAAAAGAATATATTTCCAAGAATTTTTATTTTTCTTTTGGTCAACACTCAGGAGTAATTGATGTTAATAAAGATCGTCATGAACTACCACGATTTCCAATTAATGAAAAATATGGCGATCTAAAAAGATTTGAATTCTTAATCAATCTTAGTCCATTACAATATAAAATTTTATATCCAGATGATAAATATTTAACAAATAATAATAATCCACCAAAATTTTTGGTAGAATTTTTTAATGAACAAAAAAATATAGATAATATTAATTGTTTTTCTGATGAGGGTAATAAATGGAATCAATCCAATATTAACTTTATTAAAAATACACTAAAAATAAACTTTAGAGAAAAGTTTAATTTTAGAAGAGGAAGAGTCAATTGTTCCCTTAATGATAATGGAGTTTGGAGATGGTTTGGTGTGCAATTTTCTGTTGAACAAAATTAAACTAAATTAAACTCTCCAGGTTTATACTTGAAGGCAATAACTTTGCGTCATCAAAATCTGTTAAATTATTTTGCTTTATGATTTGCTGTAAAACTCTAACATATTCTTTCCCTGTTTCTGCGTATTTATCTAAGTACTCGGAAAGAACTATACTATCTAATTTTTTTCCTTCGTCTCGCAACTCAGCTCTAGCACTTCTAAAATTTTTATACGAAGAATGCGTATTTAAATTTCTTTGATAGGCTCTGATTGATGCTTGCAATACTTTAAATTTCATCACTTTATGAGTGCTATCATTGTCTGCATCTGTGGGTTTTATTCCTTCACCAGACCAAGTCCATTGACCAAATAATGCATTTCCTTCCTGTGCAAATCTTGATGTACCCCAACCAGTTTCTTTAGCTGCTTGTGCAATAGCCATAGAGATTGGAATTTCATCCATCCTAATCTTTAAAGTAGGTAAATCTTTATTTACCACCCCATATTGTTTGAATTTTAAATTTAACCAAGCTTGTTCAGTTCTTGTATTCTTATTTTTATTTAAAATACTAAAAAGTTTTATTCTATCTAATTTAATATGGTTATTTTCTTTAATTATTAATGGCAAAATAATTTTAATGAAAAAGTCTTTTCTCTTCTTTACGTTTTCTATTTTTTTAATCTCACTTGGCAACAATGTTAGTGAAATTGGTTTAACTAATTTATTTTTTCTTACATCTTCCAAGCTATAATTAGTTGATTTAAATAATTCTTCAATCGTTGCCGCACTTAATCTTATTGAGTCAGTTGGATTCTCATCAAATGTCAATATATCTTCGAATAAAAAATTTGTATCTACTATATTATCTAATTTACCATCTTTTTTTTCTAATACTTTTTTTAAATTATTTTTTGAGTTATTTTCAAAGTCTGAAGAAACAAGTGATGTACTTTTTGAAAACTCAACAATCATTGGACTAATAAAAAAAAAGGACATTATTATCAAGCAAGATAAAAAAACTCTAGATATGTTTCCAATATTATTTTCTCTTACATTGTTTTTTTGACTTATTGAAAAAGCTTGTTTTTTTAAATATTTTCTTATTTGATTAATTAAGAATACTTTTTTTTTCATAATTATATTGCCACAACCTCTTTTACCTCAGGCAAATAATGACATAAAAGGTTTTGTACTCCCTGCTTAAGTGTCATAGTTGAACTTGGGCATCCAGAACAACTTCCTTGTAATTCTACTTTAACAACGCCATCTTTAAACTCTTTAAATTTTATATCACCACCATCTTTAGCAACAGCAGGTCTAATTTTTGTCTCTAAAATACTTATAATTTTTTTTTCTATTTCACTATGCTCTTCCTTCTTCCCTTCAAATAATTCATTTGTAATTACAAATTCTTTGCCAGTTGAATAAAAATCATTAATTAATGAAATAACTATATGTTTAATATCTTCCCAAACTATATCTTCTTTTTTATTAATTGATAAAAAATCTGCTCCTAAAAATACTCCTGTTACTCCATTTACGGACAAAAGATTTCTTACTAATTCGCTGTCTGTATCTTCTTTTTTTGTTACCTCAAAAGAGCCACTATTAGACACATTTTTTCCTGGTAAAAACTTAAGTGAATTTGGGTTTGGTGTTATTTCAGTTTGAATGAACATATTTTTATTTATAGTGGTAAATGTCGAAATTTAAACTAATTAATATATTTTATTAAAAACCCACTAATTCTTTAATTTCTTTAATTTTTTTTGAGGCCATTTTGTCTGCTTCATGAAATCCCTCTAATAAAATTGTATCTAAGTATTTTTCATCATTTAATAGTCTTTTAATTTCCTTTGAAATTGGCTCAATTTTTTCAATTAGAGTTTCTGATAATTTTTCTTTAAATTCAGAAAAATTTTTTCCACTAAATTCACTTACGGAGATTTCTAGGTTTTGGTTTTTTAAGCTTGAGTAAATCCCTAATAAATTTTCTGCTTCTGGTCTTTTAGCTAATTCTTTGGCTTCTTCAGGTAATGGTAATGGATCCGTTTTTGCTTTTTTTATTTTATTTAGTATTTCATCTTTATCATCTGTGAGATTAACTCTACTTAAGTCTGACGGGTCTGATTTGCTCATTTTTTTTATTCCATCCTTAAGACTCATTATTCTAGAAAATTGTTTTTGAATTAATGGTTCTGGCACTTTCAAAAAATCTGGTGCATTAAAGTCATTATTAAATTTTTGTGCAATATCTCTGCAAAGTTCTAAATGTTGTTTTTGATCATCTCCGACCGGTACATGAGTTGCGTCATAGAGTAAAATATCTGCTGCCATTAAAACTGGATAGGAATATAGACCAATACTAGCTTTCTCCTTATCTTTTCCAGCCTTTTCTTTAAATTGCGTCATCCTATTAAGCCAACCTATTTTTGATACACAACTTAAAATCCATGCAGCTTCTGAATGTGCTGAAACCATTGATTGATTAAAAATTATACTTTGAGCTGGATCTATTCCACATGCAATAAATGTAGCTGCTGTTTCTCTTATATTTTTTTTTAATTCTTTAGGCTCTTGTTTAACCGTTATTGCATGAAGATCTACGACACAAAAAATACATTTATTTTCTTTTTCATTCTGTAGTTCTACAAAATTCTTAATTGCACCAAGATAATTTCCTAGATGAAGGTTTCCTGTTGGTTGAACTCCTGAAAAAATTTTTTTACTCATGCTAGTAGTTTAAATTAATATCACTTCTTTTAAAAGCCTTGATTAAAATTGCAATCAAGAAATAAAACCCTAACCCCAATATAACTGCACCAACTAGATAGATAACTTTGTAGTTTGACTGATATAGAAAATTGCCACTAAAATAATAAATTATATAATTAAAAAATACTCCCATTAATACAGAGGCTATTAAAATTTTAATAAACCTGTCTATAAAAACCAAATTAAAACTGAATAGGTTTTTTGTTTTTAAAAAAACAAATAGTAAAATAGCATTAAACCAAGATGATATTGTGGTTGCTATTGGTATAATTATGAACCCAATTTCTTTAAAAAAAATAATACTAATAAAAACATTCAACAAAACAGATATTAAAGAAATATAAAAAGGTATTTTTGTATTTTGGCGTGCGAAAAAAAAAGCTGAAAAAACTTTAATAAGAGAGAATGCTGGTAATCCAATTGCAAAATAAAATAAAGCCTTTGCTGAGTTTTTAACACTTAATTCGTCAAATGAACCATATCCAAATAAAGAAGAAATAATTTCTTCGGATGCAATAAGCAATGCTGTTGCTGCTGGAATACTTAAAAACAAACTTAGCTCTAAAGCTTTATTTTGAATCAGGTTTATTTTTTCTTTCTTTTTACTTTTAACGTATTTAGATAGTTGAGGTAATACAACTGTGCCTATTGCAATTCCAGCAATAGCAAGATTTATTTGGTAAACTCTATCTGCATAATAAAGATAAGAAACTGCACCAGCTTGAAACGATGCTATAATGGTCCCTATTAAAATATTTATTTGAGTAACACCAGAAGAAAAAATACTAGGAAGTAATTTTTTAAAGAACATTTTAACCTTATCATCAATTTTGAATGAAAACTTTATTTTAAGAGAAAAGTATTTTTTTACAAAAAAATATAAAAAAGCAAATTGTAAAATACCTGAAACTGTTACAGCATAAGACAGATAATATACCAATTCATCATTTAAAATTTTTCCAAATAACAATACTCCAATTAAAATAATATTTAAGATAATAGGTGTAGCTGATGCTACAGCAAATTTGTTATGAGCATTCAAAATAGCAGAAAAAAAAGATGCTAAACTTATAAATAATAAAAATGGGAAGGTAATTCTTGTCAAAGTTATGGCTAATTCCATTTTTTGTGCATCCTCATCAAATCCTGGTGCTATCAGAAATACAAATAGTGGCATTAGTATTTCAATTATGATGACTAAAAAAAATAATCCTAAAATAAGTAAATTAAAAATATTGTTAGCAAAATTATCTGATTGTTTTTTTTTGTTTAATAGAGACGAATAACTGGGCACAAATGCTGCATTGAATGTTCCTTCTGAAAATAATCTTCTAAATGTGTTTGGAATTCTAAATGCAACAAAGAAAGCATCAGCCAAAGGTCCCACACCAAGAAACATAGCTATCAATATGTCTCTTGCATAACCCAATAATCTACTTATTATTGTAAAAAAACTAAATGTGCCTGTTGACTTAATAAGGTTCATAAATCATATTAGGCATAAATTTGCTCCATTTGTAAATCTAATTATCATAAATGAAAAAAACTAAAATAGACCATTATACCGATAAAGAAGCTTTGGATTTCCATACCAAGAGTAAACCTGGGAAAATTGAGATAAACTCTTCTAAACCAATGACAACTAAAAGAGATTTGGCATTAGCTTATTCTCCAGGTGTAGCAGTTCCTGTTCAGGCTATTTATGATAATCCAGAAACTGCCTACGATTATACTTCTAAAGGAAACCTCGTTGCAGTAATAAGTAATGGCTCTGCAATTTTGGGTATGGGTAATTTAGGTGCATTAGCATCAAAGCCTGTCATGGAAGGAAAGGCAGTTTTATTTAAAAGATTTGCAGATATAGATTCAATAGACTTAGAAATTGATTCACAAAATGCAGATGAAATTATTAATAGTGTTAAAAATTTTGCATGTAGTTTTGGTGGAATTAACTTAGAAGATATAGCTGCTCCCGATTGTTTCATTATTGAAGAAAAATTAAAAGAAATTTTAGACATCCCAGTTTTTCATGATGATCAACATGGTACAGCAATAATAACCACCGCAGCATTACTGAATGCTTTAGATATCAGTGGAAAATCCATAAAAGATATTAAGATTGTTGTTAATGGTGCTGGTGCTTCTGCAATTGCTTGTACAAATTTATTTAAAAATAGTGGTGTTCCCAATGAAAATGTAACTATGCTCGACCGTAAAGGAGTAGTTTATAGAGGCAGAACAGAGGGTATGGATCAATGGAAATCTGCTCATGCAATTAATACAAAAAATAGAACTTTGGAAGAAGCCATCAAAGGTGCAGATGTATTTTTAGGACTATCAGCAAAAGGAGTTTTAAAAAAAGAACTAGTAAAAACTATGGCAAAAAACCCAATAATTTTTGCTTGTGCTAATCCAGACCCAGAAATAACTCCTGAAGAAATAATGGAAGTTAGAGATGATGCTATTATCGCAACTGGAAGATCTGATTACCCTAATCAAGTAAATAACTTAATTGGTTTTCCATATATCTTCAGAGGAGCTTTGGATGTAAGGGCTACTACAATTAATGAAGAGATGAAAGTAGCAGCTGCAAACGCAATAGCAAAATTAGCCAGAGAGGATGTGCCTGATGAAGTTGTTGCGGCAATGGGTGGTGATCGTCCTAAATATGGTAAAGATTATATAATTCCATCTACTTTTGACCCAAGATTAATTAGTGTAATTCCTGCTGCTGTAGCAAAAGCTGCAATGGATAGTGGTGTTGCTAAAAAACCTATACAGGATTTTGAAGTTTATAAAGATCAACTTAAGCAAAGACTTGATCCTTCTGTAACTATTATGCAGGGTATTAATTCCCATATTAAAAAAAATCAAAAAAAAATTGTTTTTGCAGATGGGGAAGATGAAAATACTCTTAAGGCGGCAATAGCATTTAAAAATTCAAAATTAGGAATACCAATTTTGATTGGTAAAAAAACAAAGATCAAAGAAAGAATAAGAGAAATTGGATATAATGAAGATTTTGATATCGAAATAATAAATTCTGAAGATGCTGCAAAAAGAGAAAAATATGTAAATTTTTTGTTTAAAAAGATGCAAAGAGAACAGGGCCTTTTAGAAAGAGATTGCGATAGACTAGTTAGAAACGATAGAGTTATATGGGCATCTTGTATGGTTGCGTGCGGTGATGCAGATGGCGCTATTACTGGGAATACTAGGAGATTTGGTGCATCTTTAGATAAAGTTACACAAGTAGTAGATGTAAGACCAGGAGAAATCATGTTCGGTTTAAATATGGTTGTTGCAAAAGGAAAGACTATTTTTGTAGGAGATACAAGTGTTAACGAATATCCAAGTTCAGAGGAGCTTGCAGAAATTGCCATATCAGCTGCAAGAGTGGTTAAACTATTCGGTTTTGTTCCAAAGGTTGCTTTTGTTTCTCACTCAACTTTTGGTCAACCTCTTACAAGTAGAACTAAGCATATAAAAAAAGCAGTTGAAATTTTAAAGAATAAAAATGTAGATTTTGATTTTGATGGAGATATGCAGCCAGATGTTGCTCTTAATGCAGAATATAAAGAACTTTACCCTTTTTCAAGTATTGTTGGAAATGCAAATATTTTAATAATGCCGGGACAGCATAGTGCGGCTATTTCATATAAAATGATGAAAAGCTTAGGCGATACAAAAGTTATTGGTCCTCTATTAATTGGTTTGGGTCAACCCATTGAGATAGCTCCTTTAAGATCCTCTACATCAGAGATAATAAATTTAGCCTCTGTTGCTGCCTATTCTGCTGACGTGATTGATTATAAAAAGAATTAATTCTTTTGAATTCTCAAGTCTTCAACTAAAACGATACTTGCTATAACATCTTCGACATCAAGTATTTCTTTTGCTTCAGTTATTACTTCTTTTCTCTCATCTCCGGTATGAGAAATTCCATAAATAAATATTTTCTTCTTATAAGTATCTATTTGATAATTTGTTGCCTTAATTTTTTTATTAAATATCAAGGCAGCACGTAATTGTGAAGTTATTAGCAAATCTTTTGCAGACTGTTTAAAATTAAAATCTTCTTTTATTGTAATATCATTTTTAACTGACCTTGCCCCTTTAGTTTCCCATGCTAATTTTGTAATTTGAAGTTTTTCTTCTGGATCTTCAACTTTCCCTGTTAAAAAAATCCTACCGTCTAAAACTTTTGTACTTACAGATAGCAAGTAGGTTTTATCTCTTAATGCTAATCTTGCTGTTAAGTTTTTCTGCATTACAGAATCATCTATTTGCGTGCCTAAAGATCTTGGATCGAAGGCAACACTAACACCTGTTCCAAAAACCCCTTTTGAACTTATTCCAACACACCCTGAAAAAATCAAAAAAATGATGCTTATTAAAAAAATTCTACTTTTCATTTTTTAACTTTAAACAATAATTATAAATTTCTTTTTTTGATACATCGGTATTTTGACTTATTAAGTCTATAATATCTTTAATACTTAATTTTTTAATCATTTTTTTAATGTTTTTTTTATCAGATTCTTTTAAAATTATCGAAGAATTTTTTTCTTTAAGATTTTCTGAGATAACAAGTGTTAACTCTCCTTTTGGGTCGGACTTAAAGGGCTCTAAATCATCAATATCTATTCTAATATACTCCTCATAGAACTTCGTCATTTCTCTACATATCAAAATTTTTCTTCCTGTAAAATATTGTTTTATATCTTTTATAGATTTATTAAATTTTCTTGGAGAAATAAAAAAAACAATACAACTATTTAGATTTGCCAATTTTTCAAAATCATCTTTTAACTTATTATTTTTTTCAGGAAAGAATCCATAAAAAAAAAATTTTTCATTAAAGCCACTAATGGAGACTGCGGTCGAAACAGCTGATGCTCCAGATATTGGAAAAATATCAATGTTATTTACAACACACTCGTTAATTAATATTGCTCCGGGGTCAGAAACTGAGGGGGTTCCAGCATCAGAAATTAGTGACACTATATAGTCTGATTTTAAAATATCTATTATTTTTGATAAGTTTTTTTTTTCATTAAATTTATGATTTGAAATAAGTTTTGACTTAATTTCATGCCTATCTAATAAATTTTTTGAAATACGAGTATCTTCACACAATATATAATCTGATTTTTTTAAGACGTCTAAGGCTCTTAAAGTGATATCACTTAAGTTTCCAATTGGAGTGGCAACAATATAAAGACCACTTTTAACTTTATTATTTTTATTTTCAGTGTGTAGAATCATTACAATATAATCGTTATAATAATAACATTAAAATGAAGAAAATTATTAAAATTATATTACTTATAACTTTAACTTTTACAATTTCTGTGGGAGAGGTCTTTGCTAGTGATAAAATTAAGATTGGGTTGCTTGTTCCATTAACGGGTAAAAATTCTGAAATTGGTCAATCCATTGTTAAATCTACAAGACTGGCTATTAATAAGATAAATAACTTAACAATCGAAATTGTTCCTAAGGATACACAATCAAGCCCACAAGGCAGTTTAAAAGCTGCAAAAGAATTAGCCAAACTCGGTATAAAAATAATTATTGGACCCGTCTTTAATGAAAATTTAATTTATCTCGATGAATTACCTGAGGTAACTTTTTTATCACTAACAAATAAAAATGATAATTTTTCTAAAAATATTATTAATGCAGGTATCAATGCTACCTCACAACTAAACACAGTTAAAAAGTTCCTGGAGTTAAACGATATAAAAAAAACAATTTTTTTAACTCCAGATGTAAATTATAAGAATGAGATTAAAAAAGCTATTTCTACTTCTAAAATAAAAATAATAAAAAACTATATTTATAATAATGATCCAACTAAACTTACTCAACAAATTGAAGAAATCACACACTACGATATAAGAAAACAAAATCTTGAAGACGAAATTGTCAGACTAGAAAAATCAAATCAAGCTAATAAAGAGCGACTAATTGAGAAATTAAAAAAAAGAGATACTCTTGGTAGTGTAAAATTTGATTCTATAATAATTGCAGATTTTGATGAAAGTTTAAAAAGTGTTACAACTTCATTATTATATACAGATATATCACCCAAAAAAAAATATTTTATAACTCTCAATCAATGGTTTGATGTGACTCTACTTGAAGAAGCTAGTGTACAACCCCTTTACTTTCCTTCTGTGAACAAAAGTAATTATGAAGACTTTTCAGCAGAATATTTTAAAAAATTTAAT
>CAJQSF010000049.1 GCA_905612495.1 uncultured Candidatus Pelagibacter sp. | reverse complement strand
AATTAAGCGTTGCCGCAAAAGAATTATTGGGAAAAACACTTGTAACACATCAAACTGGCCCTGAAGGTAGAGAGGTAAAAAGATTATATGTGGAAGTATCTTCCAATATAGATAAAGAATTTTATCTATCGTGCTTAATTGATAGAGCAAGTTCAAAAATTGTATTTATTTCCAGTGATCAAGGTGGAATGGATATTGAAGAGGTTGCAGATAAAACACCTGAAAAAATTATAACGACAAAAGTAGATATTGTTAATGAAATCTCAGATGCTGATTGTGAGAAGATAATTAAAATTTATAGCTTAACTGATGATGCTAAAAAGCAAGCAATAGCACTAATTAAATCAGTATATAGTATGTTTTTAGGCACTGACGCTAATATGGTTGAGGTTAACCCACTAATATTAACTAAAGAAAAAAATATAATCTGCTTAGACGCAAAGGTTAATTTTGATTCTAACGCGCTATTTAGACATCCTGAAATTATAGAGTTAAGAGATTTAAATGAAGAAGATCCAGCAGAAATAGAAGCGAGCAAACATGATCTTGCTTATATAAAATTAGATGGAAGCATTGGTTGTATGGTTAATGGAGCAGGTTTAGCAATGGCAACAATGGATATAATTAAATTATATGGTGAAGAGCCAGCAAATTTTCTAGATGTTGGTGGTGGAGCTTCAAAAGAAAAAGTTTCTGCTGCGTTAAAAATAATTCTTTCAGATAAAAACGTTAAAGGCATATTAATAAATATTTTTGGTGGAATAATGAGATGTGATGTCCTTGCCCAAGGTGTTGTTGATGCTGCTAAAGAGATAAATATAAGTGTTCCATTAGTAGTTAGACTTGCAGGAACAAATTTTAAAGAAGGAAAAGAAATTCTAGATAACTCTGGACTAAAATTAATTTCAGCAGAAAATTTAGATGATGCTGCAAAAAAAATAGTAGAGGCTATAAAATAGAATGTCAGTTTTAATTAATAAAAATACAAAAGTTATATGTCAAGGTTTCACAGGTGCACATGGTACTTTTCATTCTGAACAAGCATTAAAATATGGAACAAATCTTGTAGGTGGAGTTACTCCAAAAAAAGGAGGACAAAAACATCTTGAACGTCCAGTATTTAATACTGTAGCTGAAGCTAAAAAAGAAGTTGGTGCCGATGCAACTATGATTTATGTGCCAGCAAAATTTGCAGCAGCAGCTATAATAGAAGCTATTGATGCATCTATTGAGCTTATAGTTTGTATTACTGAAGGTATACCAATTCAAGATATGCTTCGTGTTAAACAAAAGCTAAATAATTCAAAAAGTAGATTGATAGGACCTAACTGTCCAGGAATAATTACTCCTGATGAATGTAAAATTGGAATTATGCCTGGAAATATTCACAAGAAAGGTTCTGTGGGAATTGTTTCAAGATCTGGAACTTTAACCTATGAGGCAGTTGCACAAACAACTGAAAACGGGTTAGGACAATCTACTTGTATAGGTATCGGTGGAGATCCAATAAATGGAACAAACTTTATTGATTGTTTAGACTTATTTTTAAATGATGATGAGACCGAATCTATTCTTATGATAGGAGAAATTGGTGGTTCTGCAGAAGAAGAAGCAGCTGAATTTGTTAAAAACCACAAAATAAAAAAACCTATGGTTGGATTTGTAGCTGGAATAACAGCACCCCCTGGAAGAACCATGGGGCACGCAGGAGCTATTATCTCAGGTGGTAAGGGTGGAGCAGAGGATAAGATCAAAAAAATGGAAGAATGTGGGATTACAATTGCAAAATCGCCATCTGAACTAGGCAAAACATTATTTAATAAATTATCTAATTGAAAATTATTTTTCTGATATTATATCAATAAAATAGATGTCATCATCAAAAAATCTCGAATTCGAAAAAAACGTCATTTCTTAGTAAATCAAATAGTGCATTTATAGAACAAATGTATTTAAAATTTATCAATAAAGACAAAGATCTCCCTGAAAGTTGGCAGCATTACTTTGAGGGTATAGGCGAAGATTTAAGCATGATTGCCAAGGAAATTAATGGACCATCATGGGGTATTAAACAAAAAATTGATATTGATGAAATTGAAAAAAGGATCGAAGAAGATGAAAAAAAAATTTCTAATGGAAGCAATAATGCAAAAGTTAATTCAAAAGATATAATCAAAAGTAATCTTAACTCAATTAGAGCTGTTGCATTAATTAGAGCCTATAGACAAAGGGGACATTTATTAGCAAAGCTTGACCCACTTGGAATGATGAAAACGGAGTATTTAGATGAATTACATCCTGAATATTATGGGTTCAAAAAAGAAAATTATAATGAAAAAATTTATTTAGATGGTGTAATAAATAAAGAGCACTCTACTGTAAAAGAAATATTAAGTTTTTTAAACAAAACTTATTGTGGGCCAATTGGTTATGAATTCATGCATATATCAAACCCAACTGAAAGAAAATGGCTTAGAGATAGAATTGAGCAGGATGAGAACTTTCTTCAATTTACAAAGAATGGTAAAGAAGCTATTTTAAATAAACTTATTCAAGCTGAGGGATTTGAAAAATTTTTACATACAAAATATGTTGGTACAAAAAGATTTGGACTAGATGGTGGAGAAAGCTTAATCCCTGCTTTAGAACAAATTATTAAAATTGCTGGTCAATCAGAAGCTAAAGAAGTTAAAATTGGAATGTCTCACAGAGGTAGGCTCAATGTGCTAGCAAACGTTTTACAAAAATCATACAAAAGAATATTCAATGAATTTGCGGGAGACGTTCAAACAACAGGAGAAGAAGGAGCGGGAGACGTAAAATACCATTTAGGAGCATCGTCGGATAGAAAATTTGATGGAAATTCTATACATGTTGGTCTTACAGATAACCCTTCGCACCTAGAAGCAGTTAATCCTGTTGTATTAGGACAGACTAGAGGAAAACAATTTTTTCATGAAGATAAAGAAAGAAATAAAGTTTTGCCTATTTTAATACATGGTGATGCAGCATTTGCAGGCCAAGGTGTTGTGGCTGAATGTTTTGCAATGTCAGGCTTACCTGGCCATAATACAGGTGGAACAATTCATTTTATTGTTAATAATCAAATAGGTTTTACTACAAGCCCAAGGTTTGCAAGATCATCACCATATCCATCAGATGTTGCAAAAATGGTAGATGCCCCAATACTTCACGTAAATGGTGATGACCCAGAAGCAGTTGTTTATGCGACAAGAATTGCAACAGAATTTAGATTAAAATTTAACAGAGACGTTGTTATTGATATAATCTGCTACAGAAGGTTTGGCCATAATGAAGGAGATGAACCTTCATTTACTCAACCATTAATGTATAAAAAAATTAGATCACACCCTACGCCAGTAGAAGTATATGGAAGCAAATTAATAAATGAAAATACACTTTCAGAAGATGAGCTTAAAAATTTTAAAACTGAGTTTAAAAACTTACTAGATGATCAATATAAAAATGCAAAAGATTATAAGCCAAAAATTGAATGGTATGAGGGAAGTTGGTCAAGATATAAACCAGAAAAAGGAAAAGATAAAAGAGGTGTAAGTGGTTATGACCAGAAAAAACTTTTAGAAATTTCGGAAAAGATTAACTCAACACCAGAAGAATTAAATTTACACAAAACTATAATTAAAATTTTAAACACTAGAAGAGCATCAGTATCAGATGGAAAAGGTATAGATTGGTCAACAGCTGAAGCTTTAGCATTTGGCTCATTATTAGAAGAAGGTTATCCAGTAAGATTAGTTGGACAAGACTCTGGAAGAGGAACATTTAGTCAAAGACACTCAGTTCTAAGAAATCAAGAAGATAACTCCAGATATGTTCCACTAAATAATATTTCAAAAGTTCAAAAACGATATGAAATAGTAGACAGTTTTTTATCAGAATTAGCAGTTTTAGGTTTTGAATATGGTTATAGTTTAGTTCAGCCAAACACTCTAACAATGTGGGAAGCACAATTTGGAGATTTTGCAAATGGCGCACAAGTAGTAATAGATCAATTTATTGCATCGGGAGAGAGAAAATGGACAAGAGCATCGGGACTAGTAATGCTTCTGCCTCATGGTTATGAAGGCCAAGGGCCAGAACACTCTTCAGCAAGACTAGAAAGGTTTTTACAATTATGTGCTAACGATAATATGCAGGTAGTAAATTGCACAACACCAGCAAACTATTTTCATGCTTTAAGACGTCAAATGCATAGAGAATTTAGAAAGCCACTAATAATAATGACTCCAAAATCTTTATTAAGAAACAAACTCTGTGTTTCAAATATAGAAGACTTTGATAAAGATACATTTTTCCATAGAATTTTAT
>CAJQSF010000048.1 GCA_905612495.1 uncultured Candidatus Pelagibacter sp. | reverse complement strand
GTTTGTGATAGGTAGTGATGGTAGAAATGTATATGAATATACTTTAACAACTGGCTTTGATGTGTCATCTGCAAGTTTTGTGGATAGTTTTGATATTAAATCTCAAGAGAGAAATCCTCGAGATTTAGTATTTAATAATGATGGAACCAAAATGTTTGTAGTGGGTACTACTGGTGATGATGTAAACGAGTATACTTTAAGCTGTCCTTTTGCAGTCACTAATTCATCAAAATGTGAAGAGCCACCACAAGATAAAGATGTAACAGGTATAATAGATACTCAAATTAATACTGCTAAAAAGTTTGTTGAAGATACAAGGCAGTCTACTTTTAAAAGACTAGATATATTAAGAGCGAATAAATACCAAAACACAAGTGCACAAAATATAGAGTTACTCTTTCAAAATGAATTATTTAACAAAATATCTAATAGTGTTGTAAGTCCTAAATCAGCTAAACCAACCCTACTTCGAAGTCTAGATCAATTTTTACCTGATGGTTGGGAAGTATGGGATGAAGGTAGTATTAGTTTTGGAAGAATTGGAGATAGTTCTTTAAGTTCTGCTCAAGATATTAATAGCCTTGGTATAACTGTGGGTGCTGATACAAAAATGGATAATGACCAAATATTAGGAGTAGCTTTAAGAGTGGGTAACACTGATGTTGATGTTGGAACCTTTGGTTCTAAAGTTGACACTAATGCTTTAAGTTTATCTGTTTACGGGATTAATAGTTTAGAAGACAAGAATTTTTTAAAACATGTTTTTGGAGTTAGTTATTTAGATAGTGATATTGTTAGAAAGAACAAAGCAAACACTATTAAACAAACGGGTGACCGTGATGGTAAGCAAGTTTTTGGTTCACTTGATTTTGGTAGAGAATATGAAGATGGTGACTTAACTGTTACTCCAATAGGTACTATTGATGCAAGTTATACAACGCTTGATAGCTATACAGAGGATGGCACTGATGCTATTAGCTATAGTGATCAAGATATTAAATCTTTAATGGCTTCTTTAGGAGTATTAATAGACCAAGATGTTAATCTAGAAAATTCAACTGTAAAACGTAGAGTTAATCTTGAATATGGTAAAGAGTTTGTTTCAAACTCTAAGGTCGTTACAAGTTATGTATCAGACAGCGAAAATTTTGAATATCAAGCTGATAACAAAAATAGAAATATATTCACAGCAGGACTTGGTTTTGATTTTAAGCATGACCAAGGGTTAACAATTAGTACTGATTACGAAAGACAGCAAATCAAAGGGCATGGTCATGTAAATAAATTTACATTGTCAACAGGCTTTTTATATAGAAAAGAAACAGAGCTTGCACTTGGACTTAGTGAAGACATGACTTCAAACTTTAAAATTTCTAAAGCGTTAGATGGTTTTGATTTAGTGTTTGATTTAGAAAATGATTTTTCAAATCAAGAAAACCACAATGCTAACTTATCTTTATCAAGTAAATTTTAAATTAAAATTTTAAATTAAAATTCAAATTTGCTTGAATTCCGCTTGTGTCTTGACTTGTTTGAAGTCCATCTAGTGACACTAAAAAAATATTATTTTTTGAACTTTTCTATTTTAGGCTTCTATTCCCACTGCTCGTGATGGTGGGGACTGATGGTTACGCTCCATCTACCTTTCCCCTACCATCCCTTAACACTACTTATTCCTAGCTAATTTTACACTTACTTAATTTAATTATCTAAAGGTTAAGGAGTAATGGTCAAACAACATATCAAAATACAGATCGAAAACCTGGGTCATAACAATCCTCCAGTTAAAATAGTTAGTATAGATTTTGTTAACTTGAAGATTTATAATATTTAATAAATTATGAACACAAATAAAGATTTAACAATAGAGGAAACTTTTAACCTTGCTGTTAAAAATCATCAAAAAGGTAAAACTTATATTGCTCAAGAACTTTACAATAAAGTTTTAGAAATTGATCCTAATCATTCACAAGCCCTTAATAATCTTGGGATAATATTTCAAGACTTAGGAGGAAATCAAAAAGCAAAAGATTGTTATGAAAAAGCAATTGAAATTAATCCTAATTACACAAATGCACATAATAATCTTGGGGTAATATTTCAAAAATTAAGTGACCTTCAAAAAGCAAAAGAATGTTTTGAAAAAGTAATTGAGATTGATCCTAATTACGTAAATGCACATAATAATCTTGGTAATATATTGGAAGAATTAGGAGAATTTCAAAAAGCAAAAGAATATTTTGAAAAAGTAATTGAGATTGATCCTAATTGTGCAAATGCACAAGATAAATTAGGATACCGTTTGGAACAAGAATTGGAACACGAAATAGTTTTATCTGAAATAGAAAAAGCACAAAAATCTAAAAATAAAAATAAAATAAATTTTACAAAAAAAATTCGTAAAAAAATATTTGGGACTGATTTAAGATTAAAAACAAATCCATTTATTTCTTATAGGGCAGTGGAAGAGGAGCTTATAAGTTGTTTGTATAAAATGAATAATAAAAGTTTTAAAGAAACTAATAATATTTTTTTTGGAAATGGTGAACACTCAGAAAGCTTTAAGATTTTCCAGAAAAATTTTTCTATATTAAAAAAAGTTGAAAACGAGTTAACTGTTATAATGAAACAAGCTGTTAAGTCAGATATTTTTATATCTGACTCTTTTTATAATATATTAAGAGATTCAAATGAAGGTGGATCTAAATGGCATACTCATTTGGATGATTGGGACACATCACATGGCTTACAACACCAAAAGTATAGTCTTACATACCATATTGCTATAGGAAATCAAAAATCCAGTAAACCAGGCTTTTTAAGTTTTAAAGATCCAGATGAAGAAATTTTACCATCTGAAGGCATGGTCTTGATTTTTCCCGCAGATAGAAGTCATTCGGCTATATATAACGGAGAAATAGATAGAGTTATGTTAGGTATTAACTTTTATAGTCTTATTTAATTTAAGCACTAATAAATTAATCTTTTAATGAGTAAAAATAAAAACTTTATGATAAAAGAAAATTTTAACCTTGCTGTTAAAAATCATCAAGAAGGTAAAACTAACATTTGAAGCCGGCCTTTTAGAGCTAGCAATAAACCAGATCACTTTGGAACCCCTCAATAAGACACTAATACCTGGGAATATATGGGGTTATAAAACATCTGAAAAACATTGGAATAATCTGGGTTTGTGCTAACATCTGTCTAATACTAATAAAGAGAGTGACATAACTCGTCGTTTTACTAGGTTTAAATGGTACTAGGGTAGTTGCGAAAGTGGGATCAGTCGTCTTTAAATTTAATTATTTAAGGAGGTTTGAATGAAATTTGGATATTTTTGTAACACTACTAACTGGGATCATAAACCATACAATCAATTACTAGATGAGACCAAAGAAATCACTACTTACTGTGATGAAAATAATTGGGACTCGATTTGGTATACAGAACATCACTTTAATCATGAAGGAATGGAATCGTGTACGAACCCTTTAATGATGGGAGTAGACGCTGCTGCAAGAACTAAACAAATTAGAATTGGACAAGCTTGTAATGTAATTACTTTTCATAACCCAATACGTCTTGCAGAAGACATAGCTTTATTGGATCAACTATCAGGTGGGAGAGTTGATATTGGTATTGGAAGAGGAATATATGGCAGAGAAGCTATCAACATGAACAAAGAGGCTGACTTAAAAGATCAGGCAAAAAATTTTAGATTATTTGATGAAACTTTAACAGTGATGAAAAAAGCATGGACTGAAGAATTTTTTAGTCATCAAGGTGAATTTTATACCTACCCTACTCCTGGTTTTACTTGGCAGCACGATATGAGTCCTCCTAGTGATAAATTTTTAGATACAAAAACAAGTGAAATAAAAAAGATAAGTGTTGTTCCAAAACCAATGCAACAACCACACCCTCCTATATGGCAAGTAGTTGATGGAGCAAGATCGATTGAATGGGCTGCACAAAATGGATTAAACACTATAATGTGGATACCTACTGTTAAAGCTTTAAAGAAAAGATTTGAGATTTACAGGGATGCAAAATCAAAAGCTGAAAATAGAGATGTCTCATTAGGAGAGGGTATATCTTTAGTTAGAGATATGTTTGTGGCAGAAACTATGGAAGAAGCAGAAAAAATGGCTGGTGAGCATATTATTAGTTATATGAAATGGGTTTGTCATTGGAGGGGTTTGGGTAATCATATGGATCCAGACGAAGAATTACCAGAAACTAAACACAAATTAGATTTACTTAATTATGACTTCTTACATAAAAGAAATTTATTATTTGGAACACCTGAATATGTGATTAATAAAATAAATGAATTAAAATCTGAATTAAATTTACAAAACTTACAAGTTTGGTCTAATTTTCCTGGCATGAATCATGAAACTTGCATGAGAAGTATAAAACTGTTTAATGATGAGGTAATACCAAAAATTAATTTAGATAATTCAAATATGGAAAAGGCTAGTTAATGAAACTTGAATTAAGAAAATTTGCAAAATTTGTTGATAAAACTTTTATTGAAGGTGGTAAAGAAGCTAAGGAGCCAGTGTTATTAGTATCCGTTGCTGCTGTATTTAAAAATCCATGGCATGGAAAAGGTTTTGTTGAAGACTTAAAACCAATCATTTTAGATTTAGCTCCAAAATTAGGTACTATTCTGGTATCAGAATTAATAAAAGAAATGGGCTCTCCTGAAAAAATTTTAGCTTATGGTAAGGCTGGAACTGTCGGATTAAATGGTGAAATTGAGCATGCATCAGCATTTATCCATACTTTAAGGTTTGGAAATAAATTTAGAGACGCTGTTGGTGGCACTTCTTATTTAAGCTTTACTAATACAAGAGGTCCTGCTGGATCAAAAATGTCAATTCCAATGATGCATAAAACAGACTCTGGTCTAAGACCCTATTATCTTACACATGAATTTACTATTCACGACGCCCCTTTTGATGATGAAATAGTAATAGCAATTGGTGGTGCATCAAGTGGTAGAGCTCATGCCAGAACTGGTGACAGATACCAGGATATGAAGGAAATGGGACTAGATCCTAAATAGATTGATGCCTCACAATTTTGATCCTAATCAAAATTATTACTCGTTCATTGATAAAAAAACTGAGCCAATAGTTTTCGTTCATGGTGTTGGTCTAAACCACAAAATGTGGGACTCTCAAATTGCTTCTTTAAATAACTATTCAACCATTACCTATGATTTATTGGGGCATGGAAAAACTCCTTACAACAAAGAGGAGGTCACATTAAATGAATTTTCAGATCAACTAGATTATTTATTGAAATTTTTAAAAGTTGATAAGATTAACCTTGTAGGTTTCTCTTTAGGATCATTAATTGCATTAGATTTTGCATCAAAATTTCAAGATAAATTAAAAAGCCTTACAGTAATAGGAACAACATATAAAAGAACCACAGAACAAAGAGCTTTAGTTATAGAAAGATTTGAGCAGGCTAAGCTGAACAAACCTATTTCAAAGCAGGCACTAAAAAGATGGTTTACAGATGAATATTTAAATGATCATCCAGAAATTTATGATCAATTTATTAAAATTTTAACAAAAGAAGGTAAAGAGCATTTAAATTTTTTAAAAGCTTACAAGCTATTTGCTAATCACCAAGATAATATTGATATAATTAAAAATATTAAAACTAAAGCTCTTATCATGACTGGATCTGGTGATACAGGTTCCACAGTTCAAATGTCAAAATCTCTATCTGATGATTTAATAAATTCAAGTTTTATTGAGATAAATAATGGAAAACATCTTTGTAGTATAGAGTGTGCAGATGGTGTTAATATTAATCTTAAAAATTTTATTAGTAATTAAATGACAAAAATTCAAAACTTTAAAATGTTCATAGATGGCCAGTGGGTTGACTCTGAGTCTGGTAAAATAATTGAAACTCTGAATCCAGAGAATAATGAGGTTTGGGCAACTGTACCTGAAGCCAATGCAAAAGATGTTGATAAAGCAGTTAAGGCTGCACAGAAAGCTTTTGAAAACTCGTGGGCTAATTTACATCCAAGAGATAGGGCTAAATATTTAAGATCTCTGGCAAATCAATTAAGAGAAAATGCTGAACATCTTGGTACTATTGAAACTATTGATACAGGAAAAATTTTTAGAGAAACTAAATCACAAGCTATCTATATTGCTGAATACTACGATTACTTTGCTGGCCTTGCAGATAAAGTTGAAGGTACTGTAGTACCAATAGATAAAACGGACATGCAAGTAACAACAACTAGGATACCCATTGGTGTGATTGCTGCAATCATTCCATGGAACTCACAAATGTTATTAACTGCTGTAAAACTTGCACCTGCACTAGCAATGGGAAATACAGTGGTAATAAAAGCCTCTGAGCTTGCACCCGTAACTTTATTAGAATTTGCAAAATTAGTTGAAAAATCAGGAATACCAAAAGGAGTAGTTAATATAATCACAGGTTTAGGTGAGCCTTGTGGAAAAGCCTTAACTACACATAATCTAGTAGAAAGAATTGCATTCACTGGTGGACCTGAAACGGCAAAACATATTATAAAAAATTCTGCTGAAAATTTATCACAAGTAAGTTTAGAACTTGGTGGCAAAAGTCCTGTTGTTGTATTTAATGATGCAGAGCAAGAAAATGCTCTTAATGGAATTACTGCTGGGATTTTTGGTGCAAGTGGCCAAAGTTGCATCGCAGGATCAAGACTTTATATCCAGTCTGAAATATACAATGAATTTTTAGATAAATTAGTAGCAAAAGCAGAAAAAATAAAATTGGGTGCACCGATGGATAAAGATACTCAAATGGGTCCCTTAAATAGTTTTAAACAGTTAGAAAATATTGAAAAAAATATTAAAGCTACCGTTGAACAGGGTGGAAAAATTAGATGTGGAGGCAAAAGATCTATTATATCTAATAAAGGTTATTATTTTCCAGCAACAATAATTGAATGTGAAAATCATAACTTACCTACAGCTGAAAATGAATTATTTGGTCCAGTATTGTCTGTAATGAAATTTGACACAGAAGAACAAGCTATTAAATTAATGAATGATAATAAGTACGGATTATCCTCTGGAGTTTATTCTTCTAACCTTGGGAGAAGCATGAGGGTATCTAAAGCAGTTAGAGCAGGAATAGTTTTTGTAAATACATATAGGTTAATTTCTCCTATGGCACCATTTGGAGGAATTAAAGATAGTGGTTATGGAAAAGAAGCTGGGATTGAATCCATTAAAGAATATACAAGAATAAAAACGACATGGTATAATTCTTCGGATAAACCGATGACTGACCCATTCACAATGGGATAGTTAATTGCCGTTAAAACATTTATTAATTTTACTTTTTATAGCAGTAGTTCATGGGAGTGCTTTTCCTTTTACTAAATTAGTATTAAATGACTCAGTGCCCCCTATTCTTATGGCATCTCTTAGAATGGGAATAGTGTTAATCTTACTAATACCTTTTTGGAGATTTAGAATACCAGAAAAAAAATACTTCCCTTCTTTGTTAGCATTTTCTATTTCTATGGGAGTTATGGTTTATGTATTTATGACTCTGGCTCTATATCATTCAACAATTATATCTCCGGTAATTGTAGGATCCCAGTTAGCAATACCATTTGGAATTCTTGCAAGTGCATTCATACTTGGTGAAAATATAAGTACAAAAAAATGGATGTTAATCTTTAGTGCTTTTGCTGGAATTATAATTATATTTTTTGATCCAAAACTGGTTGATAACTTTCTAGGATTATTTTTTGCAAGTTTAATGGCTTTATCTTTTGCTTTAGCTC
>CAJQSF010000047.1 GCA_905612495.1 uncultured Candidatus Pelagibacter sp. | reverse complement strand
TTTCCCCTAAATACCAACCAAAACAATCTACATAAAAGCATATTTACTTTCATTTCAGCTTTCATTTAATGTTTGAATAAGTGAGTGTTTACGCTATAAGCATCACAAGTCGGGGCGTAGCGCAGCCTGGTAGCGCATCTGGTTTGGGACCAGAGGGTCGCAGGTTCAAATCCTGCCGCCCCGACCATTTTTATGATTAAAGCTAAAATTTATATACCAACAAAAAATTCAATGCAGTCTGGTCTTGGTAAGTCAGATAAATGGGTTATCAAATTTGAAACCGAAAATGCTGGCGTTAATCCATTAATGGGTTGGGAAACAAGCACTAATACACTTTCAGAATTAAATTTAGAGTTTACAACTAAAGAATTAGCTACAGAATACGCAAAAAAAAATAAAATTGACTTTGAAATAATTGAACCACAAAAAAGAAAAACGGTTAAAAAAGCATACGCAGATAACTTTCTTAAATAATTCCTATGTTTAAATTTTTTACACAAAAAAAATGGAAATTATGGTCTTGGCTAGGTTCATTTGTAATTTTATCATCATTATGGGTTCAAGTAAAAATTGATGTAGAAATTAATGAATGGTTTGGTGTGTTCTACGATATGATTCAAAAGGCACTTGCTAAACCTAACGCAATTACCATTGAAGAATACTGGACAAATTTAGCATCATTTATTACGTTAGCTGGAATATATATAGCTCTTTATGTTGTAATAAGTTTTTTTACAGCTCATTTCTTGTTTAGATGGAGAACTGCAATGGTGGAATGGTATCATTCTGTTTATGATAGAGCTCGTAAAATTGAAGGTGCCTCACAAAGAGTTCAGGAAGATACGATTAAGTTTACACGTATTATGGAATCTTTAGGTACAAGTTTTATTGAATCGGTTATGGTGTTAATACAGTTTACACCCATACTACTAGGACTGTCAGTTGGTATACCAATTTTCTTTTTTGGTGATTGGCAGTATGGATTAATAACAGGTGCATTACTTTGGACATTGGGTGGTACAGCATTCTTGATAGGATTAGGCTGGATATTACGTTTAGTTGGTGTTGAATATGATTTACAAAAAAAAGAGGCAGCTTATAGAAAAATATTAGTAGTAGCCGAAGATGATAATAACGTTAGACCCAAAACAATAAATGAATTATTCGATGATGTTCGTTCAATTCATTTTTTAAGTTACATACGTTACTTATATTTTAATGTTGGTCGTATGGCTTACTTGCAGGCAAATGTATTATCTGCTTATGTTTTCTTAGCACCAGCTATTGTTGCAGGTGTTGTAACATTAGGTGTTATGCAACAAATAATAAGAGCTTTTGGCAGAGTCGAGGGGTCTATGCAATACCTATTAAAAGCTTGGCCCACTATTATTGAATTGGCTAGTGTTTACAAGCGTCTAAGAGAATTTGAAAATGTAATAAATTCTACCAAATCCACAGACGTAAAAATTTAATGACTATTGACACAAAATATATTAATCATCTTATTAATGTATCCTCCAAAGCAGCATTAGCGTCATCATATTTAATTGGCAAGAAAGATAAAATTGCAGCTGATCAAGCAGCGGTAGATTCAATGAGAACTGAACTAAATAAGATAGATATGAATGGTCAAGTTGTAATTGGTGAGGGCTCATTAGATGAGGCACCAATGTTATATACAGGAGAATTACTTGGTAATAAAAAAGGTCCAAGTTTTGATATAGCTGTTGACCCTCTAGAAGGTACTAATTTTGCAGCTAACAACTTACCTGGCGCAATATCAGTAATAGCCATTTCTGAAAAAGGAAATCTTTTTAATGCACCAGAAACTTATATGGACAAAATTGCTACTGGTAAAATTGAAAAAGGTTTAATTGATTTAGATAATTCAATAAAAAAAAATATTACTAACTTAGCAGATTATATGAATAAAGACATTTCATCCATTACTGCTTGTGTGATGGATAGACCTAGGCACAAAAAAATAATTGATGAATTAAAAGAATTAAATGTAAAAATTAAATTGATTACAGATGGAGATGTTCTAGGTGCCCTCTATGTATCAAACCCAAAATATCATGTTGATATCTTCTTGGGGATTGGTGGTGGTCCAGAAGGAGTTTTGGCTGCTGCAGCACTGGATACTTATGATTGTTATTTTCAAGGTAGGTTTATATTTGATAATGAAAAAGACATTAATGAAGCAAAACTACTGGGTATAACTGATTTAAATAAAAAATATGAGCTAAAGGAAATAGTAAAAGGGGACTCAATTTTTTGCGCAACTGGCATAACAACCAGTGATGTATTGTCGGGAATACACG
Organism: uncultured Candidatus Pelagibacter sp.; assembly: GCA_905612495.1. Classification (GTDB taxonomy): domain Bacteria; phylum Pseudomonadota; class Alphaproteobacteria; order Pelagibacterales; family Pelagibacteraceae; genus Pelagibacter. Next base: position 743 of record CAJQSF010000047.1, on the reverse strand, counting down.
TTGATGGTAACAATTATACTTCTGAAACATTGGTTACACATAAAAATTCTAATCTTAAAGAAATTATTAAAAGAACAGATCCTATTAAAGAATGATTTCTGTCTCAGGTAAAAAATGGGAAGAAAAAATAACCAATAAAAATTCAATAGAAAAAATAAAACAAGATTATAATTTTAGTGATATTTTATCTAAATTGGTTATTTCAAAGAAATTTGATCAAACTGAATTGAGCAGCATAGATAATAATTTAGATTTAAATAATGTTTTTTTTAAAAATAGTGATTTTGAAAAATCAGTAGAACTTGTTGTTAATTCAATTAATAAAAAAGAAGTTATTTGTATTTTAGGTGACTATGATGTTGATGGCTCAACTGCAACTTCATTGTTTGTAAGGTTTTTTGAGAGCATAAAACATCCCTATTTTTATTATATACCTGATAGGGAAAAAGATGGCTACGGTGCAACAAAAAATTTATTTCAAAAACTAATTTTAAAAAGACCACAACTAATAATAATGGTTGATTGTGGATCAACATCAAATGAGGCTATTAATTTTTTAAATGAAAATGAAATTAAATCTTTAATAATAGATCATCACGAAATTAACAAACCTTTTCCGAATGCAAACTTAATTATCAATCCAAAAAAAGATACAGGATATATTGAATATGATTATCTATGTGCCACAACTTTGGTTTATTTTTTTTTAGATTTATTGTCTAAAAAGATTAAAAGCAAAATTA
>CAJQSF010000046.1 GCA_905612495.1 uncultured Candidatus Pelagibacter sp. | reverse complement strand
TTTTATTCGCGATATTAAAAAAAGTTGCAGAAAAAGAAGAGATAACTGGAGCAGGAGTTTTACAATTATTACAAGATGGATTTGGTTTTTTAAGAGCAATGGAATCAAATTATTTAGCTGGGCCAGATGATGTGTATGTTAGTCCAAGCCAGATAAGAAAGTTTGGTTTGAGAACGGGTGACACTGTTGAGGGCCCTGTAAGAGCACCAAAAGAAGGTGAAAGATATTTTGCATTACTACAAGTAGAAAAAATAAACTTTGAAGAACCAGAAAAAGCGCGCCACAAAATCGCATTTGATAATTTAACACCACTTTACCCGAACAAACAAATGGTTATGGAGATTGAAACAACTAAGATAGAAAAAAAACCAGATTTAACTCCAAGACTAATTGATCTTGTGAGCCCAATTGGAAAGGGTCAAAGATCAATTATAATTTCACCTCCTAAAGCGGGTAAGACAATGATTTTACAAAGTATTGCTAACTCAATTGCTAAAAATTATCCAGAAAGTTACTTGATGGTTTTGTTAATTGACGAGAGACCAGAAGAAGTAACTGACATGAAAAGAACAGTCAAAGGAGAGGTTATTAGCTCTACCTTTGATGAGCCTGCTTCAAGACATGTTGCTGTTGCTGAAATGGTAATCGAAAAAGCAAAAAGATTAACAGAGCACAAAAAAGATGTTGTAATTTTATTAGACTCTATCACTAGATTGGGCAGAGCTTACAATGCAGTGATACCAAGTTCTGGAAAAGTTTTAACAGGTGGTGTTGATGCAAACGCCTTACAAAGACCAAAAAGATTTTTTGGTGCTGCAAGAAATATTGAAGAAGGTGGATCTCTAACAATCATCTCGACTGCGTTGATTGATACGGGATCAAGAATGGATGAAGTTATTTTTGAAGAATTTAAAGGAACTGGAAATAGTGAAACAGTTCTTGATAGAAAGATTGCTGAGAGAAGAATTTATCCAGCAATTGATATAACTAAATCTGGAACAAGAAGAGAAGAATTACTTTTTGATAAAGATGATCTTTCAAAAATGAATGTACTAAGAAGGATTATCAGCCCCATGGGAACTATGGATGCAATAGAATTTATTAACTCAAAACTTAAAGAAACAAAAAGCAATTCAGACTTTTTTAGCTCGATGAACAAACCAGCTTAGCAACAAGCACTCCCCCACCTACTAATTTAAAGTTTTACAGAACTACAAAATAAAAGTTATAGTATTGGCATGACAATTTACGCTCTATCGACCGGTCCTGGAATTTCTGGGGTAGCAATTATTAGAGTTTCAGGCGGAGATACTAAAAAGGTAATTCAACTATTAACAAATACATCAATTCCAAAACCAAGAGTTGCGACACTAAGAAAAATCAATAAAATCAACACTTCTGAGCTTATCGATGAAGGTATAATATTGTGGTTTCCTGGTCCTGAGAGCTACACAGGTGAGGATATGGCTGAATTTCATATACATGGGAGCAAAGCAGTAATTGATGCCTTACACAGCTCTATTTCAAGGGTAGAGAATTGTAGATTAGCCGAGCCAGGTGAATTTACAAAGCTAGCATTTCAAAATGGAAAAATAAATTTACTAAAGGCAGAAAGTATTGCAGATTTAATTTCAGCAGAAACTGAAATTCAAAGACAGCAAGCAATAAAAATTATGAATGGAAAATCTGCTGATAAATTTAATGAGCTAAGAGAAAAACTTTTAAAAATTTTATCACACGTTGAAGCAAAAATAGATTTTCCAGACGAGGGTCTTCCTGAAAATATTTTAAAGAATATTAAAAAAATTTCTAATGAAGTAATTTTAAATATAAAAAAAATTTTAGATGATCAGAAAGTTGGTGAAAGAATTCGAGAAGGCTTCAAAATTGCAATCATAGGACCAACCAATGCTGGAAAATCTAGCTTGTTAAATCACCTTTCAAATCGTGATGCTGCAATTGTCTCAGAGATTGCTGGCACAACAAGAGACGTAATAGAAACACATCTAAATATTGACGGGTACCCAGTTGTTGTTTCTGATACTGCTGGAATTAGAGAGTCTAAAAATGAAATAGAGAAGAAAGGAATAAAGTTAGCACTTAAAAAGGCAGAAGATGCTGACTTAAAACTTATTGTTATAGACGCTAAAAGTACCGATTTTAAAGGCGTTTTGAAGAAATTAATGGATGAAAATGCAATTCTTGTAATTAATAAATCTGATCTTTTAAATGAAGATTTAAATGAAGAAATAAAAAATTTTGAACATGTTTTAATCTCGGTAAAAAACAATCTCAACTTAGAAGATTTAATTTCAAAAATTAAAAATAAATTAAAAAATAAATTTATCAGAAGTGAAGATACTTTAATCACTCGTGAAAGACACAGGCAGCATCTTGAGCAAAGTTTAAATTATTTAAAAAATTTTGAAGAGAAAAATGAAACTGAAGATTTTGATAAAGCAGCCGAAGATCTACGTTTAGCAACTAGGCACCTAGGAATGATTGTTGGAAAAGTAGATGTTGAGGAGATATTAGGTAGTATTTTCAACGATTTTTGTATCGGAAAATAATCATCATTTTAAAGGGTTTTCTTAGCTTATTTTACTATTATCGTTGATACACATAACTAATTTACTAGTTTTTACCCACTAAATGTAGTTTTAATTGACAAACTAACATTTTTTTAAAAATACTGTCTGCTTGTAAATATTTATATCAGTTATAAATTTAACTTATGAAAAAAGATTTATCATTTGAGGTGATTGTTATTGGAGGTGGTCATGCGGGCTGTGAAGCTGCTGCAGCCTCTGCGCGTCTTGGAGTTAACACTGCCCTATTCACTCATAAAATTGAAACTATAGGTGAGATGTCTTGTAACCCAGCGATAGGTGGTCTTGGCAAAGGTCATCTTGTTAGAGAAATAGATGCCTTGGATGGCCTGATGGGAGATGTTGCAGATAAATCAGGTATACAATTTAGATTATTAAACAGAAGCAGAGGACCCGCGGTACAAGGACCCAGAACACAATCAGATAGATCATTGTATCGTAAATATATGCAAGAAAAATTGCTAAGTTATTGTAATTTAAGTATTTTTGCAGATCCAGTAATAAAATTTATTTTTGATAAAAACACTATAAGTGGTTTTGAAACAAAGTCAGGCAAAAAAATTTTATGTGGCAAACTAATCTTAACAACTGGCACATTTTTGAATGGCCTGATTCATATTGGTGATGAGAGAACGCCAGCAGGAAGGTTTAATGAGAAACCTTCAACAGGGTTAAGTGAACAACTTAAAAAATATGATTTTAAAATAGGTAGACTTAAGACGGGAACACCACCAAGGTTAGATACTAGAACAATTAAGTATGACAATTTAGAAGAGCAGTTTGCGGATGATGATCCTTACTTTTTTTCTTTCATGACTAAAAAAAATTTAAACAAACAAGTCTCGTGCCGAATGACTTATACGAATGAAAAGGTTCATAAGATCATTCAAAAAAATATAAAAAGAAGCGCTATGTATTCAGGAAGCATACAGGGGATTGGCCCAAGATACTGTCCTTCAATAGAGGATAAGATAGTAAAGTTTGCAGACAAAGACCGTCATCAGATATATTTAGAGCCAGAAGGACTTAATGATAATACAATATACCCTAATGGTATATCTACCTCATTACCTGAGGACGTTCAGCAAGAAATATGTAATAATATCAATGGTTTAGAAAATGTTAAGATAATTAGGCCCGGTTATGCAATAGAATATGACTATGTAGATCCTAGAGAGCTTTTTTTAACTCTTGAAACTAAAAAAATTCAAAACTTATACCTTGCCGGACAGATTAATGGGACAACTGGTTATGAGGAAGCTGCAGCCCAAGGATTGATAGCTGGAATTAATGCTGCTTTATCATTTAAGAAAGAAGAGCCTTTTATTTTAGATAGATCAGACGCCTATATTGGAGTTATGATAGACGACCTTGTAACGAAGGGAGTTGCCGAACCTTATAGAATGTTCACCTCAAGAGCAGAGTATAGGTTAAGTCTAAGAGCGGATAATGCCGACCAAAGATTAACGAATAAGGGTATTGATATTGGATTAATATCTGGAAATAGAGAAAATTTATTTAAAGACAAAGAATCTAAATTAAAAATAATATCAAAAAAAATGTCTGAATCATTTATTTCTCCAACTAAAATAAAAAATTATGATATAAAAATCGCAAAAGACGGTATTCTAAGAAAATCTGATGAAATATTAGCTCAAAAAGGTGTTGATATGAAAAAAATAAGAGAAATTTGGCCCGATATACCTTTTTTTGATGAAAAAATAGATGAACAAATAGAAATAAATGCTCACTATAGGGGCTATCTCAAAAAACAAAAAGCAGATATATTAGCCTTCAAAAGAGATGAAAACTTAACTATACCTGATAAAGTTAATTATGACGATCTATCTGGACTCTCAAATGAGGTTAAAGCCAAGTTTAAAGAAATAAAACCAAAAACTATGGGACAAGCATTACGGATTGACGGAATAACTCCAGCTGCTGTATATATTTTGTTGTCACATGTAAAAAGAAGGTCTATTAAGCTTATAGCTTAATGGAAGAAATCTTAAAAAAATATCCACTATTAGATGGTCAAAATGTTTCACGTGAAACATTTATAGAGCTCGAGAGCTTCATTGAAATGTTACAGAAAAAAAATGAAGAAATTAACATAATAAGCAAAGAAACCGCAAAAAATGATGTGATTAGAGAGAGACACATAGTAGATTCAGCACAAATCATTGAATTTATTGATTTAAATAGTAATATTATAACTGATTTAGGCACAGGAGGTGGTATGCCGGGTATAATTATATCAATTATGCTCAAAAATTTAAAAAATTCTACAAAAATACACTTATACGAAAAAAGCCACCATAAGAGTGCTTTTCTAAGAAAAGTATCAAGAGATTTAAAATTAAATACAGAAGTTATGCAAAAAAATATTTTTGAGGCACAAAATTTAGAGTCAGGTACAATAATGGCAAGAGCTTTTAAGCCCTTACCTGTAGTTTTAGATTTAATTAATAAAAATTTTAGTA
>CAJQSF010000045.1 GCA_905612495.1 uncultured Candidatus Pelagibacter sp. | reverse complement strand
TTTTGTTTGGGTGCTATGTCTGCTGTAGTTTCTTTCAATTCAGGCTCTCCATATGCCGAGGTAACAGAACTAAGAAGTCTATTAAATTCCATTTCTCTTAAAAATTTATATAATTTATCCTTATCAATTTCTTTTAGTTTAAATTCTTCTATCTTTCTTTCAACTGGAGCATCCTTCATTAGTGTCACTAATTTTTTACTAATAATTGCTTTATCTTTATTTTCTATAAGCGTTTCTCTTCTTTTGTTTTGCTTTATTTCTTGTGCGTTATCTAGCAACTTTTCTAAAGTGCCGTACTTATTAATGAGTTCTGCAGCAGTCTTAACGCCTATGCCTGGAACTCCAGGAACATTGTCACTACTATCTCCAGCTAAGGATTGAACATCAATAACTTTTTCTGGACCTACTCCAAATTTAGCTACTATATCTTCTGGTGTTATAAATTTGTTTTTCATTGGATCAAATAAACGAACATCTTTTCTATGTAATTGCATCAAATCCTTATCTGAAGAAACTATCGTTACCTTTGCCCCCTTTGCTAAAATTTGTTCTGCATAAGTTGCTAATAAATCATCTGCTTCATAATTTGGAAGATCAACAGATGGTAAATTAAAAGCAACTACAGACTTTCTTATATATTCAAACTGTGGTGCCAAATCATCCGGAGCTTCTGACCTATTTGCTTTGTAATCTGAATAAATTTCATTTCTAAAAGTTTTTCTAGCTGCATCAAAGATTACTGCAAAGTGTGTTGGTTTTTGCAGATTTTCATTTGATTTTGAATCCTCTAATAACTTAAATAACATGCTACAAAAACCACTAACTGCACCCACAGGTAGACCGTCACTTTTTCTAGTTAGAGGAGGTAATGCATAATAAGCCCTAAAGATATAACCAGAACCATCTATTAAATAAAAATGATCTGTTTTTTTTATTTTATCCATTAAATAATATTATCTTAATTATTTTAAATATTGTAAATGTATTAACGCACATGGAGCAAAAAAATATTCTTTCTGTTAAAAACTTAAAAAAAATTTACTCTAATAAACAGACTGAGGATAACCATGCATTAAATGATTTAAACTTAGACGTGAAAGAGGGAGAAATTTTTGGTCTTCTTGGTCCCAATGGCGCTGGTAAAACAACATTTATAAATATTTTAGCTGGAACAGTAATAAAAACAGCAGGACAGGTAAATGTATGGGGTTTTGACTTGGATGAAAACCCTAGGCAAGTAAGATCTTCAATTGGAATAGTTCCACAAGAAGTAAATCTTGATCCATTTTTTAGCCCAAGGAAATTATTGGAATTGCAGGCTGGCCTTTACGGAATTAAAGAAAAAGACAGAATTACAGATACAATTTTAAAATTGGTATCATTGGAAAAACAAGCTAATAGCTATGCCAGAAGTTTATCTGGTGGAATGAAAAGAAGGTTACTAATGGCTAAAGCTTTAGTTCATCAGCCTCCAATAGTTTTTTTGGATGAACCTACAGCTGGTGTTGATGTTGAGCTAAGACGGAATTTATGGAAGAATGTAAGATTACTTAACGATCTTGGTGTAACTATTATTTTAACGACACATTATCTTGAGGAGGCTGAAGAGATGTGTGACCGAATAGCTATTCTTAATAAGGGAAATGTAGTTGCTTTAGATAGTACTAAAAATCTACTAGATAGAATTCAAACAAAAAAAGTAACTTTTAAGACAGATAAAATAATTGATATTAAAGATGAGGATATAGATTCTTTAAAAATAATATCAAAATTAGATACAGAAATTTGTGTGTCTTATGAAAAAAGTAAAATTCACATCGAAGAATTAATTAGCTTAATTAAGAAAAATAATGTCAAAATTATAGATATATCTACTGATGACGGTGATTTAGAAGATATTTTTCTTAGGCTAATAAAAAACTAGATTAATTTATTTTAAGATAGTAATATTATTAAATGCAAACAATAAGCCTTTCAAATAATTCTAAAATAATAAAATCATTTTTAGTTGTTGTATCTGGAACAGCTTTACTTGCTATCTCTTCTAAAATACAAACACCCTTTACTTTAGTTCCAGCAACAATGCAGACATTTGTAGTTTTATTTCTTGGAATGGTTTTGGGTTATAGATTGGCAGTTGCAACTGTAGCATTATATTTAATTGAGGGATCGATAGGTTTGCCAGTTTTTGCAAAAGGTGGTGGCTTTGCCTATTTAGTAGGTCCAACTGGTGGTTATTTAATTGGATTCATTTTAACAACTTTTTTTGCAGGATTGATAAAAGTAAAAAATGATCCGATAGTTATATTTGTTTATTTATTATTTTCTGTAAGTTCTGCTTATGTACTTGGATTAATAGGATTGTGGAATTATATGGGTTTAGATAAAAGTTTTAATCAGGTATTTTTAGTTGGTGCTCAACCATTTTTACATATTGAAATTTATAAAATTTTAATTCTTGTAGTATTATCAAAACAAATTCTTAAACTTAGAAAATTTATCTAGGCGATCTTTTAGATAGAATTCTTTGTAAAGTTCTTCTATGCATCTTAAGCCTTCTGGCTGTCTCCGAAACATTTCTATTACATAATTCAAAAACTCTATGAATATGTTCCCACTTAACTCTATCTGCTGACATAGGATTTTCTGGTGGTTCGGCTTTCTTTTCTGGGTCAGCTAATAATGCTTTTTCAACATCGTCAGCATCTGCTGGCTTTGCAAGGTAATCAATAGCACCTTCTTTAATCGCTGCTACGGCAGTTGGTATATTACCATAACCAGTTAACATAATAATCCTACTAGTAGGATTGGAAATTTGTATTTGCTTTACTACCTCAAGTCCATTTCCATCAGCTAGCCTAAGGTCAACTACAGCAAAACCTGGTTTTTTTTCTATAACTGATTGAATACCTTTTTGTACACCCTCAGCTTGAAAAACCTCAAATCCTTTTTTTTCCATAGCTCTAGCAAGCCTATCTCTAAAAGGGTTATCATCATCAACAATTAACAAGGATTTATTATCAAAATCACTTAATTTTTTTAAATTAGCTTGTTCGACCATACTATAGATATGGTGCCTTATCTGTTAATTTCAATGCCTATTATTTGCTTTACATTAATAAACTATTACCTTAATTGCATAATTTATATGAAAGTTTTTATGTTTTTTTAAAAACTTTTTTTTATTAAATTTTTTTTGGAGACATAATGCAAAAATTTAAAACAGTTGACGAGCTTATAAATCAACTAAAACCTGAACAGCCTATTTATTGTATTAGGAAAAAATCAATACAGTCAGCTTCTACATATTTTAGAAACAAATTTCCTGGTAAAGTACTTTATGCAGTAAAAACTAACCCGCATCCCGAAGTCCTAAAAACAATAGTTGAGAGTGGGATTGAGCACTTTGATGTAGCTTCTATTCAAGAAATCAAAAATATAAGAGCCATTAACTCTAATGCAAAATGTGCATACATGCATACGGTTAAAAGTAGAGAAAGTATTAAAGAGGCTTATTTTAGCTATGATATAAAAGCCTTTTCTCTTGATACTAAAGATGAATTAATAAAAATTATCGAAAGTACTAACCAGGCAAAAGACCTTGAGCTATTTGTAAGAGTGGCTGTTTCAAATGAACACGCTGAAATAGATTTATCAAAAAAATTTGGAGCATCCATATCTGAAGCAACTGGTTTGTTAAGATTGGCAAAACAGTATGCAAAAAAAGTAGGAATAAGCTTTCATGTAGGGTCTCAATGCATGCACCCTATTTCTTATGCAAAAGGAATTTCAGACATTGGAAATATAATAAAAAAAACCAAAATTATCCCTGATTACATTAATGTTGGGGGTGGGTTTCCTGCAATTTATCCTGATCTTGTACCCCGATCTTTAGACAGTTATTTTGAAGAAATAAAAAAAGGTTTATTAAATTTAAAATTGGAAACACTTCCTGAAATATTATGCGAACCTGGAAGAGCATTAGTGGCTGAGAGTGGATCAACAATTGTAAGAGTAAATCTTAGAAAAAAACAAAAACTTTATATTAATGATGGAACGTATGGAACTCTTTTTGACGCTGGTACGCCAAACATAGTTTACCCTTCTCGTTTAATTAAAAATGGAAAAATAATATCTAAAAAATTAACTGCATTCGATTTTTATGGCCCTACATGTGATAGTATGGACTATATGAAGGGACCATTTTTACTTCCCAATAATATTAAAGAAAATGATTATATTGAACTAGGTCAACTGGGTGCGTACGGCTTAACTTTTAGAACTCAGTTTAATGGTTTTTATTCAGACAAAATTTATGAAGTAGAAGATGAACCTATAATGACACTGTATGGTAAAGATAGTAATAAGGATATACTAGTCGCCTAATGTCAGAAAATAAAAATTTAACTCATAATAGCAAAAAAGACTTCTTACAACATCCAGTTGAACACATCGATATTACATCATTTGATGCAAGAAAAATTATCTCCTCAATGGAAAAAATGTCTTTTGTTTCAAGAGAAACAGCAAATGCAGCTAATATTTTTAATCAAATGATACAAGATAAAGATTGTACTATTTTTTTAACACTAGCGGGATCAACATCTGCTGCAGGGTGCATGAATATTTATAAAGATTTAGTTAAATATAATATGGTTGATGCAATTGTTGCTACAGGGGCATCTATAGTAGATATGGATTTTTTTGAAGCTTTAGGTTTTAAACATTATCAAGGTTCGCAGTTTCAAGATGATACTGAGTTAAGAAAAAACTATATAGATAGAATTTATGACACTTATATTGATGAGGAAGAATTACAAGAATGTGACAAAAAAATATGTGAGATAGCTGATACTCTAGAACCAAGAAGTTACACCTCTCGAGAATTTATTTATGAAATGGGAAAATATTTGAAGAAACATTCTAAAAAAAAAGATTCTTTAATTGAAACAGCATATGACAATAATGTTCCTGTATTTTGTCCTGCATTTACAGACTCGAGTGCTGGTTTTGGATTGGTAACTCATCAAGAAAATAATCCTAAAAATCATATTACAATAGATTCAATTAGAGAGCTTCGTGAATTAACGGAAATAAAAATTCAATCAAAAGGATCTGGCTTATTTATGATTGGTGGTGGGGTTCCAAAAAATTTTATTCAGGATACGGTTATTTGTGCTGAACTTTTAGGAAAAGAAGTTGAGATGCATAAATATGCGGTACAAATTACAGTAGCAGATTCTAGAGATGGTGCCTGTAGTAGTTCTACATTAAAAGAGGCAAGTTCTTGGGGTAAAGTAGATATTGCAAAAGAACAGATGGTTTTTGCAGAAGCAACTAGTGTCCTTCCTTTGATTGCAAGTGATGCATATCATAAGGGTGACTGGAAAAATAGAACGAGAAAAAATTTCTCAAAAATATTTAAATAAAATTGAAATATCTTTCTAATAAAAATGGATTTCTTGGAATTGACAATGATGTTAATTTTAAAGAAAAAGTAGTTGTTATTCCTTTTGGTCTAGAAAAAACTGTAAGTTATGGTGGTGGCACTCGAAATGGACCTAAAGAAATTATTAAAGCCTCACATCAAGTTGAATTATATGACGAAGAATTACATTGTGAGCCCTATAAGAAAATTGGAATCAAAACTTTGAAACCGTTTAAAATTGATAAGGACATTAAAAAAGCTTTAAAAAAAATGTCTGATATAAATCAGGAAATATTAGATAAAAAACTATTTCCAATTACTTTTGGTGGAGAACACTCAATAACACCAGGATGTATTGCCCCATTTGTAAAAAAACATAAAGAAATATGCTTACTACATTTTGATGCTCATGCAGATTTAAGAGAAAGTTATAATGGTGAAAAATTTTCTCATGCTTCAGCTATTAGAAGATGTTTGGATCATAAGAATGTCTCCTTAATTTCATTTGGGATTAGAAATATATCTCAAAGTGAAATACCTTTTTTAAAAAAAAACTCTTCTAGAATTAATATTTTTTGGGCTAAAGATAAGAAAATGTGGGACTTAAAACAATTTAGAAAAATGATAAAAAATAAAACTGTATATTTAACTTTTGATGTTGATGGACTAGACTCGAGCATTATGCCTGCTACGGGAACACCAGAACCCGGAGGATTGCTATGGGATGAAACTTTAGATATTATAAGAATAGCTGCTAAAAATTCTAATATTGTTGGTGCAGATATAAATGAACTTTCACCTATAAAAGGTTTTAATTCTTACAATTTTCTTGTAGCAAAACTTGCTTATAAAATCTTATCTTACAAATTTTTATATTAAGCTTTTGAAGCTTTAAGAGTTCCCAGTAATAATCTGAATGGAATCAACATTGCTAAAGCAACAAATATTTTAACCGCTAAATCACCTAGGGATAAAGTAACCCATGGTACTCCTGTTGCATAAAATGAGATAGAGAAGAATAGAAAAGTGTCAACGGTAGATCCAATTATGGATGAAGTTAGTGGAGCAACAAACCATTTCTTTTGTCTTAAATAGTCAAAAATTTGAACATCCAGCAACTGCGCAACCATAAATGCTGTACCTGAGCCTATAGCAATTCTGACTGAAATTAAGTCTGCAAAATTTGTTGAAAAGAAAAGAGTAAATACGATCCCTATAATAAAACCAACATAAACAATTTTTCTTGCAACTATCTTTCCATAAGATCTATTAGCTAAATCTGTAATCAAAAATGCAACTGGGTAACTAAAAGCTCCATAGGTTAGTATTTCTTCTAAGCCATAGTATCGGATAGGAAATTGTACCAAATAATTTGAAGCTAACACTACAATACCCATTACCAGTGACAGCAACAAAAACAGTTTACTCATTAAGCTGATTTGCTAGGTAATACTTTGGGTGCTTTTTTTATAAATGGTGACTTAATTAGTATACTTTTTTTTAGTTTTTTTAATCTTGGTGATATATTTTTATTTCTTGCTGTCTTTAAAAATTCATCAAAAGTACCTTTTTTATCAACACATCTCATGCCTGCATTGCTTACAGTCAGCGTTAAGCTTCTTTTTAAAAGTTCACTTGTAAATTTTGTTTTTTTTAAATTTGGTAAAAACCTTCTATTAGTCTTATTGTTAGCATGACTAACATTGTGACCTTTCATGGGTATTTTACCGGTTAATTCACATTTTTTAGACATAATATTTATTGACTATATAAGATGAGTTAGTGATCTCGTCAAGTTTATTAGCTTTAATTAAGCTGTTTCTTGCCTATTATTTCTCTAAAATTCTTAATCCCATCAGCAATTAATATTTCTTTTAGCTCTTTTTTTATCTTTCCAACAATATTGGGGCCTTGAAAAACCATTCCAGTATATAATTGAACATAGCTTGCACCAGCTAAAAATTTTCTATACGCACTTTCCCCTGAGTCCACACCACCTACTCCAATAATTTCGATTTTATTTTTTAATAATTTATAAAACTTACTTATTAATTTATTAGCCTCTTCTTCAAGAGGTTTTCCAGATAAACCACCTTTTTGATGTTTCAGTATATTGTTTAATTTATCTCTATTTCCTGCAGTTGTATTTGAAACAATTATTGCACTTACTTTATGTTCTAATAATATTTTACTTAATGCTTCAATTTGTTCATCTGAAATATCAGGCGAAATTTTTACAACAATTGGTATTTTAGATTTAAGATTAATTTTTTCTTGTTTAACTAAATTCATTAATTCATCAAATTTAGCTTCATCATGAAAACTACGTAAGTTTTTTGTATTAGGTGAGGAAATATTAATTGTAATATAATCAGCAATATCGTGAAAAGTTTTAAGACCAATTAAATAATCATTTAGCCTATCGTCACTGTCTTTATTGGGACCTATATTAATTCCCAATAAACCTTTATTTAAATTAGATCTAATTCTATTGCTTACATTTTCTGATCCTAAATTATTAAATCCCAATCTATTTATAAGTGCTTGATCTTCTACCAATCTAAATACTCTTGGTTTTGGATTTCCATATTGTTTTAATGGTGTAACAGTCCCCACCTCAACAAAACCAAATCCAAGTTTAAATAAAGAGTTATAAACTTCAGCATTTTTATCAAATCCAGCAGCCATTCCAATTGGGTTATCTATCTCTTTGCCAAATAGTTTAGTCTTAAACATTGGATCATTTTTATTTTCATCCATTAAATTTGGTGTTAAGTTTAATTTTAGAGATTTAATTGCCAAATTATGAGCAGTTTCAGGATCAATTTTAAAAATTAGTGATCTTAATTTTAAAAACATTATTTTATTTTTTCTGCTATTAGTTCTTTAGTTTCTTTAACTCCAAAAAAGCTTATGAAAAAACCCATCCTTGGTCCATTTTCATCTCCGAACACAACTTCGTAAATTAATCTAAACCAATCACGTAGATTTTCTGAATACCCATTTTCTTTTCCAGTTGAATAAATTAATGTTTGAATATCCTCAGGTAGCATTGCGTCATTACAATCATCAAGAGTTTTAACTAAAGCCTCTAATGCTATTTTTTCGTTTGAATCTGGTTTTTTATATTTTTTCTGTAGCCTGATTACATCGTTAAAATATTTAATAGCATAGCCAATTAAATTATCAAAAATTAGATGATCTTTTTCTAAAATATTTTTTTTGTATTTTTTTACAAATTTCCAAAGTAATTCCTTGGAATCTGCATTACTTGCTTCTACTAAATTTAAAAGCATTGAAAAACTCATAACAGTATCTTCTTGCGGAATTGATCCGTTATGAACATGCCAAACTGGGTTCATTAATAACTGTAATTCATTTTGATTTTTGGCTTTTTCCATAAAATCTAAATATTCATCAACAGTTTTTGGAACTATTTCTTTGTATAGTTTTTTTGCTCTTTTAGGATTTTGATACATATACAATGAAAGACTTTCGGGAGATGCATATTCTAACCACTGATCAATAGTAATTCCATTTCCTTTTGACTTAGAAATTTTTTCTCCTTTTTCATCTAAGAATAGCTCGTAAGCAAAACCAGATGGATTTCTTTTACCAATCAATTTGACTATCCTTGAAGATAATATTGCACTTTCGATTAAATCTTTTCCATACATTTCAAAATCTATATCAAGTGCATACCATCTCATGGCCCAATCTACCTTCCACTGTAATTTGCAATATCCATCTAAAATGCTTACTTCAAGTTTTTTTCCATTATTATCAAAAATGATTTTAGATTTTTCTTTTAAGATTTCTAAAACTGGAATTTCTAAAACTTTGCCAGTATCTGGGCATATAGGTAAAAAGGGACTATAGGTTTTTTGTCTTTCTTTGCCTAGTGTTGGAAGAATTATATCCATAATACCCTGATAATTTTCTAAAATTAATTGTAGTGTTGGATTAAAAAAACCACTCTTATAAAGTATGGAAGAACTTTTAAAATTATATTCAAAGTTAAATTTATCCAAAAAATCTTTTAGCATTTCATTATTGTGCTCACCAAAGCTTGAAAATTTTTTGAATGGGTCAGGTACTTTTGTTAAAGGTTTATGAAGATTTTTTTTAAGTAATTCTTGATTGGGAACATTCTCAGGAACTTTTCTAAAACCATCCATATCATCTGAAAAGGTTATAATTTCTGTTGGTATATCGGTAAGCTGTTTTAGGGCATTAACCATCATTGATGTTCTGGCAACCTCTCCAAAGGTTCCTATATGAGGCAATCCACTTGGGCCATAGCCAGTTTGTAAGATAATTTTACCCTTTTTTTCTATAAAGGATTTTCTTTCGCGCAACATTTTTTTAGCCTCAACAAAGGGCCATGCGTTAGTTTTATCTAAATTGTCTTTTTCAATCACTTTGTTTAATAAGAAATATCTTATATTTGCTGTTATTATTAACTCTTATAGAGTTGAAATTTATTTACCATAAAATAATGTTCTTTCAAAATGTCTAATTATAAAACTGTTTTTTTTACCTTGGGTATTTTGCAAATTATTCTTGGAATTTCCATGTTGATTCCAATTTTAACTCAATTTATTTATTCGGAAATAGATTCTTCCTTTATAGGTGCTTCAATAATCTCAATAGTATTTGGTATTTTATTTTTTTTAACAAATTTAAATCACGATAAGAAATTAAATTTACAACAAGCTTTCTTGTTAACGGCTCTTTCATGGTTAAGCATTGCAATATTTGGCTCTTTACCCTTTATTTTTTCTTCTCTTGAGTTATCTATTACAGATTCTTTTTTTGAAAGTATGTCTGGTATTACTACTACTGGATCTACAATTATTTCAAGCTTAGAGGATGCCCCCAGATCAATACTTTTATGGAGGGCTATGCTTCAATGGTTAGGTGGAATTGGTATTATTGTAATGGCAATAACTCTAATGCCAATAATGAATGTTGGTGGAATGCAATTATTTAAAATCTCAAGCAATGATTCTTCCGAAAAATTACTACCTAAATCTAAAGAAATATCTCTTAGATTAATTTATGTCTATTTAACACTAACAACACTTTGTGCCGTTACCTATAAAATTTTTGGAATGAATATTTTTGATAGTCTAACTCACTCCATGACTACAATAGCTACAGGTGGGTTTTCAAATTATAATGAATCCATAGGATATTTTAACAGTCCATCTATTGAAATATCATCAATGATTTTTATCATACTTGGTAGCTTGCCTTTTATTGCCTATATAAAATTTTTAAATGGTAATAAAAAAATATTTATTTTAGATGTTCAGATTAGATCATTTATTAAAATAATCATTTTTTCAATTATTCTATTTTTTATTTATTCACTTTTTCAAAATAAAGATTTTTCTCAAATCAATATTAGGGCAATTTTTTTTAATGTTATTTCTATTTTAACTGGTACGGGATATGTCACCGGAGAATTTGATGCATGGGGAAATTTTTCATTAATTTTCTTTTTAACTCTAATGTTCATTGGTGGATGTGCTGGTTCAACAACCTGTGGAATTAAAATTTTTAGAATTCAAATTTTATATCTATTTATTGTTAATCAATTAAAAAAAATTGTTTATCCAAGAGGAGTATTTATAATTAAATATGACAAAAACAGCGTAGATGATAAATTTATGGCTTCAATCATTTCTTTCATTTTTCTTTATTTGGTTATATTTTTTGTAATAACTGCATTATTGTCTTTAAGTGGTTTAGATTTTGTTACTTCAATTTCTGGTGCCGCAACTTCAATTTCAAATGTTGGACCAGGATTAGGCTCTACAATTGGCCCTAGTGGTAATTTTTCTAGTTTATCAGATATGTCTAAGTGGATTTTGAGTCTTGGAATGATATTGGGTAGATTAGAATTATTTGCTATACTCGTATTATTTCTACCTTCATTTTGGAGAAACTAATTATGATTGAAATAAAAAAACAATCACTCTCAGAAACTTTTTCTGTCTACTTTGACAAACGAATGCTTAGAATATTATTACTAGGTGCAATCTCTGGTTTTCCATGGGTTTTAATTGGAAGTAGTTTAAGTCTATGGCTTAAAGAAGATGGTTTAAATAGATCAACAATTGGTTGGGCGGGATTAATTTTTGCTGTTTACGCTTTTAACTATTTGTGGGCACCTCTTGTTGATAGACTTCAAATACCATACCTAACCAAAAAACTTGGTCATAGAAGAGGCTGGATAGTTTTAATGCAAATTGCAATTTTAACTTGTCTTGTTACTTGGAGTTTTATTAATCCCACCGAAAATTTAGCACTATTAATTACAGTTGGTTTAATTATTGCTATAGCCTCAGCCACACAAGATATCACTGTCGATGCCTTAAGAATTGAACAAATAGGTGAAGATGAAAGTAAATCAATGGCAGCTGGTGCAGCTATGGCTGTTGTTGGGTGGTGGAGTGGATATAAATTAGGTGGTGTAATAGCTTTGTTTGCTGCTCAATATTTAGAAAATATTGGTGTTAGCAATTACTGGCAAATCACATTTTTAATTTTAGGAGTTGTGGTAATTTTAATGAATATAGGATTGATGTTTGTTCATGAGCCGCTTGCGACTGATAGACAACTTAAACAAAAAGAGACTGATAATTTAATAGCAAATAAACTTGGGTCAAAAAATATTTTAACCACGTTCGCTGCTTGGGTCAGCAGTACATTAGGTGGTCCAATACTAAGTTTCTTTAAGAAAAATGGATTTTCAGTTGCAATTGGAATTTTAAGTTTTATTTTTTTATTTAAGATTGGTGAGGCTTTTCTTGGTCGAATGTCGATAGTATTTTATAAAGAAATAGGATTTTCTAAAGGTGATATAGCTATCTATTCAAAAACTTTAGGATGGGTAACTACGGTTATCTTTACATTATTGGGTGGGCTTTTTGTAATTAGGTCTGGAGTTTTAAAAGCAATGTTTGTTGCTGGAATATTAATGGCTGCAACAAACTTATTATTTACAGTTTTGGCATGGAGTGAAAAATCTGAACTATTATTTGCTGTAGCGGTCATATTTGACGATATTGCAGCAGCCTTTGCAACAGTTGCATTTGTTGCCTTTATTTCACTGTTAGTAGACAGAACCTATACCGCAACTCAATATGCATTACTTGCCTCGATAGGAACAGCAGGCAGAACAACACTTGCATCATCATCTGGTGCTTTGGTAGACTGGCTAAATGGAGATTGGGGAATATTTTTCATCTTAACAGCTGTTATGGTGGTACCGTCTCTAATCTGCTTATGGTTTATTAAAGATAAACTAAAACTTCGTGAAAAATAGTTATTTTTATAAAAAAACTCTATCAAATATTTACAAGAAACCATCAGAAGTTTCTGAGGTTACTTCTCAAATTATATATGGAGAAAGATTCAAAATATTATCAAAGAATAAAAGTTGGTTAAAAATAAAAACATCATTCGATAATTATATTGGCTACATTAGAAATGAAGATTATTCAGGTGATCATAGTCCTACACATAAAGTATTTAGTTTAAAAGTTACTATTTTTGATAAGCACAAAAAAAAGACAAAATATTATTTACCGTTTGCATCAAAGTTTTCAATAATTCAAGAAAATAAAAGATTTGTTGAATTTGAAAAAAATAAATGGATCTTAAAAAAAAATATTAGAAAAATTAATCATGAAGAAAAAAACTATTTAAAAATACTAAAATTATTTTTAAAAACTAAATATGTTTGGGGTGGAAAAACCTATAAAGGAATAGATTGTTCAGCTATTTTACAGTTATTTTATTACTATAATAATAAATTTTATCCTCGAGATACACAGGATCAATTAAAATATTCTAAGGGTAATATTGAAATAAAAAAATTTAAAAAAGGTGATATTTTATTTTGGAAAGGGCATGTTGCAGTTTGTATTAATAACAAAAAACTAATTCACGCATATGGTCCAGAAAAAAAAGTTTTAATTATGTCTATAACAAAGACAATAGATAGAATTGAAAGAACAGCAAAACTAATAGTAAAAAAAATATCTTCTATAAGATATTAATTTCTTCCAAAATCTGGTTTGTTGATATCTTGTTTTAATTTAATTATTTTTTTTCTAACCTTCTTAGTATCAACTAATTTCTTGATAATAGATTTGTTATTTTTAGATTGAATATCTCTTTTAAATGAGTGTAAATTTTTAATAAATAAATCGATAACTTTTGAAATATTTTTTTGATTATTAAAAAATATATCTCTCCACATAATTTCATTAGATGCAGCAATTCTTGAAAAATCTCTCAAACCACCAGCGCTAAATTTAATTAGTTCATATTTTTTTTGTTTTTCAAAGTCTGTTGCAGTTTTAACTAAATTATATGCAATTAAGTGAGGTAAATGACTTGTCATAGAAAAGATCGTGTCATGTTTTTTAGAGTCCATAATTGCAACTCTAGAACCAATTTTTTTCCAAAACCTACTTAATATCCGAAGGTGTTTCCCATTAGTATTTCTTTCTTTTATTAATATGCACCACTTATTATGGAATAGATTTTTTACACCATGTTCAGGGCCACTAACTTCGGATCCTGCTATAGGATGGCTAGACGTCCAAAAAATTCCTTTTTTTAATTTCTTTTTAATTAATTCCATAGATTTTTCTTTAGATGAACCAACATCTGTGATGATAGTTTTTGGTAAGAGGTATTTATTTATTTTTAAAATTATTTTTTCATACTCACTCAATGGGGTACAAAATATTATTAAATCTACATTTGGAATAATTTTTTTGAAATCACTTGTAACTTCACAAGGTAATTTTAATTTTTTTATTTTTATAATATTTGACTTAGATTTTTCATAAATAAATATTTTTTTTGCTATTTTTTTATCTACTATTGATCTTAATAATGAAGATCCAATTAAACCACACCCTATAATTAAAATATTTTTCATAATTAATTAAATATAATCTTAATTTCTTTGATAAATTTTGCGTTCTCTTTTTTAGATCCAATTGTTAATCTTAATTTGTTTTTAATATTATAACCATCTTCTGTGGATCTTAATATAATTCCTTTTGATTGTAGTTTGTTAAAAACATAATTAGCTGAAAATTTACATTTATCAAAATTTAGTAATAAAAAATTAGCTGTTACTTCGTTTGAAAAAATATTTATTTTTTCTAAGGTGTTTCTAACTTGATTTGCTTCTGTAATATTATGCTTTACAGATTGATTAATAAAATTTTTATCTTTTAAAGCTTCTACTGCTGCAATTTGTGCAAGTTGATTTACATTAAATGGTGGTTTGATTAAATTCATTGCATTAATAATTTTTTTTGAAGCATAGCCCCAACCAACTCTTAAAGAAGCTAATCCATAAATTTTAGAAAATGTTCTTATTACAACTACATTATCCTTATTTTTAAATAGATCTAAGCTTGACTTGTAATCTTTATTTTTCATATATTCAAAATACGCATCATCCAAGACTAATAAAATACTTTTTTTTAATTTTTTTCTTAGTTCTAATAATTCTAATCTACTTAAATAAGTGCCTGTTGGATTGTTTGGGTTGGCAATAAAAACTATTTTTGTATCTTTTGTAACTTTTTTAATTATCTCTAGCACCGAAACTTTAAAATTTTTTTCTTTTGAAAAAACAACTTTTGCCCCAACAATTTTTGCATAAATTCTATACATTAAAAAGCTATATTGAGGTACAATCACTTCATCTGATGGTTTTAAATACAGCTGACAAATCATTTGAATTATTTCATCAGACCCTGCTCCACAAATAATCTTATTAAAATCACAATTAAATTTATTTGAAATTTCTTTTCTTAAAATTTCTGCTTTGCTGTCTGGATATTTCGACAGGATCAAATTTTTATTACTTAAAACTTTCTTAACTTTTGAGCTAACACCTAATGCCGACTCATTCGCTGATAATTTGATGATATTTTTGAGTTTACCTATATTTGATTTTCCTGGTTTATAGGCCTCTATTTTAAATTTTTTAAACTTTGGAACTGTCATTCTATTAATCTTATAAATAAAATATTAAATTTTCATACAGAATAAGTCATTTTTAAAAAAATTTGACATAAGAAATACTATCTAGTACAAAATTTATGCGCTGATTTAACTGAATTGCGAGCGCTTAAAAAAAACCGCTAAATAAGTTTTTTTTCTCACAATTCAAATTTAGCTATTATTTATGATTAAAAATGTGAACATAAAGAGCCTAATAATTGATAAACCAATAAAATTAGATTGTGGCCAAACTATTAATAATTTTCCTTTAGCTTATGAAACCTACGGTTCTCTTAATAAGAAAAAAGATAATGCTATTTTAGTCTTTCATGCATTAACTGGTGATCAGTTTGTATCTGGGATCAACCCAATAACTAAAAAAGATGGTTGGTGGTCTTATGCTGTAGGCTCAGGCAAGGCTATTGACACGGATAAGTATTTTATAATTTGTGCAAATGTAATTGGTGGGTGTTTAGGTTCTTTTGGTCCTAGCAATATTAACTCTAAAACAAATAAAATTTATGGCACCACCTTCCCTATTATTACAATTAATGACATGGTAAATGCACAGCACAATCTTTTAGAATTTTTTAAAATTGAAAAACTATTTGCAGTAATGGGTGGATCTATGGGTGGTATGCAAGTTCTCCAATTTGTAAGTAATTTTCCTGACAGGGCAAAAATAGCAATTCCAATTGCTTGTACTTCAAGTCATTCAGCACAAAATATTGCTTTTAACGAACTTGGAAGACAATCAATAATGGCTGATACCAACTGGTTAAATGGAGACTATGCAAACCACAATAAAAACCCTGATAAAGGCTTGTCTGTTGCAAGAATGGCTGCTCATATAACTTATTTATCTAAAAATGGTTTACAAGAAAAGTTTGGAAGAAAATTACAAGAAAGAGATGATTTAAAATTTAGTTTTGATGCAGACTTCCAAATAGAAAGTTATTTAAGGCATCAAGGGTCTGTATTTGTTGATAGGTTTGATGCTAACAGTTATTTGTATATTACAAGAGCAATGGATTATTTTGACTTAACTAAGGAGTATGGTGGAAATTTATCAAAAGCTTTTGAAAAAACTAAAACCAAATTTCTTGTTATATCGTTCACTTCAGATTGGCTTTATCCAACTTCTGAAAATAAAGAAATTGTTATAGCTTTAAATGCAATTGGAGCAGACGTTGCATTTGTAGAAATTGAATCTGACAAGGGACATGACTCTTTTCTTTTAGATGTTCCTGAATTTTTGAATACTTTAAAGGATTATATTAACAACTCTTATTTAACAATTTAACCATGAAACAAGAATTTAAAATAATCTCTGATTTTATTGAAAAAAACACAAGAGTTTTAGATGTTGGTTGTGGGGACGGAACATTAATGGAATATTTAAAAACTAATAAAGAAATAGATATAAGAGGAATTGAAATTTCTAAAAGTAATTCTCAAAAGTGTGTGAGT
The DNA here is from genome assembly GCA_905612495.1 of uncultured Candidatus Pelagibacter sp. Classification (GTDB taxonomy): domain Bacteria; phylum Pseudomonadota; class Alphaproteobacteria; order Pelagibacterales; family Pelagibacteraceae; genus Pelagibacter. The sequence goes on along the minus strand of CAJQSF010000045.1, from coordinate 14,971 downwards.
AAGGGTTTAACTGTTATTGAAGGAGATGCAGAAAAGGATCTGACACAATTTCCAGATAGTTCTTTTGATTTTGTGATTTTGAGCCAAACACTTCAAGCTTTCCTAAATCCAGAAATAGTTATTCAGGAACTTTTAAGAGTAGGGAAAAAAGCCATTGTTACAGTGCCAAATTTTGGATTTTGGAAAGTAAGGCTTCATTTACTAATCAAAGGAACAATGCCTATTACAAAAAATCTACCTGATGAATGGTACAACACTCCAAATCTACATATGTGTACGATTAAAGATTTTTATAACTTTTGCCATGATAGAAAAATTAAATTAGATAAAGCATTAGCACTTCACAATGAAAAAACCTCTCCTATCAATGAAATAAATCTTAATATTAAAAATCTGTCAGCTGAATTGGGAATTTTTTTAATTGAGAAATAGATGAAAATTCAAATAATACCTTGCCTGCAAGATAACTATTCTTATTTGATAATTAATGAAGAAAATAATACTGCATGCGTAATTGACCCTAGTGAGGCTGATCCTATTATTGAATATTTAGAGAATAATGAAATTAAATTAAAGTTTATATTAAATACACATCACCATTATGATCATGTAGGTGGAAATAAAGAATTAAAAGAAAAATATGGAGCAAGTGTTATAGGATATAGTGGAGACAAACAAAGAATTCCTGAAATAGATATATTACTTAACGATCAAGAAACTTGGATACATGAAAATTTTGAAGCTAAGGTAATCTATATTCCAGGACATACTCTTGGTCACATTTGTTTTTACTTTTATAAAGAAAAATCTGTTTTTACTGGTGATACTCTTTTTTCTTTGGGCTGTGGAAGAATATTTGAAGGTACATACTCTCAGATGTTTGATTCTTTAATGAAATTCAAGAAGTTACCGGAAGATACAAAAGTTTATTGTGGTCATGAATATACCAAAAAAAATTCGGATTTTTGCTTAACTCATGATGCAAATAACAGTAATCTCAAAACCATGATACATGGCATAGATACAAAGTTAAAAGATGGTTTACCCACTATTCCATCAACTATTAAGGATGAATTAGAGTGTAATATTTTCCTTAGGTCCAGCAATCTAGAAACCTTTTCAAAATTAAGGGATTTAAAGGATAATTTCTAACTTATTCGGACTTGACTATAATAGGCTCGAGACTATATTGCTGCTTATAAAAAACAGATTAAACAATGTCATACGCAATCATACAAACAGGTGGAAAACAGTACAAAGTAAAGGCTGGAGAAATACTTAAAATCGAGAGATTAGAAGACTCTAAAACTGAAACTAAGATAGAATTTAAAGAAATTCTGGCTTATGGAGATGATAAAATAATAGAAGTTGGATCACCAACCGTTGAAGGTGCAAAAGTTGAAGCTGACCTTGTTGAAAATGGTAAAAATAGAACAATACTAATCTTCAAGAAAAGAAGAAGACAAAATTCAAGAAGAAAAAATGGTCATAGACAACAATATTCATTAATAAGAATTAGTAAAATTTTTTCAAAAGATGGAAAAGTTTTAGCTGAAGCCGAAAAAATGGTTAAACCAACTAAAAAAATTGAAAAAGTGGAAGCTAAAGTAGAAGCAGAAACAGCAAGTAAATAAATTATGGCTACAAAAAAAGCAGGTGGATCATCGAGAAACGGACGAGATAGTGCTGGTCGAAGACTTGGTGTTAAAAAGTACGGTGGTGAAGTAGTAATTCCTGGTAACATAATCGTCAGACAAAGAGGGACTAAAATTTTTCCTGGTGAAAACGTGGGAATGGGTAAAGATCATTCAATTTTTTCTGTTGTTGAAGGAAAAGTAGTATTTAAAAAAGGTAGATTAGACAGAACATTCGTTTCAGTAAAACCCAATTAGTAGTACAACTAAAAACTAACAGTTGTATTATGAAATTTCTAGATCAAGTAAAAATTTATGTAAAGGCTGGCAATGGCGGGCATGGATCTCCTAGTTTTCGTAGAGAAAAATTTATTGAGTACGGCGGACCCGATGGTGGAGATGGTGGTAAAGGTGGTACCATATTCCTAAGATCAGAAAGAAATTTAAATACTCTTATTGATTATAGATTTCAACAACATCACAAAGCTGGAAGAGGTGTAAATGGTTCTGGACAAAATTGTACTGGTCATGGAGGAGATGATTTATTTTTAAAGGTTCCAGTAGGTACACAGGTTTTTGAAGAAGATAATAAAACTCTAATCTATGATTTTAAAAAAGAAGGTGAAGAATTTATTGTAGCCAAAGGTGGTAAAGGTGGTCTTGGGAATACTAGATTTAAAAGCTCCACAAATAGAGCTCCAAAAAAATTTACAAAAGGTGCTACAGGTGAAGAATATGTAATTTGGCTTCAACTAAAAACTATTGCTGATGTTGGTATTGTAGGTTTACCCAACGCGGGTAAGTCTAGCTTATTAGCATCTATTACGAATGCCACGCCTAAGATAGCAAATTATAAGTTTACAACTTTAAATCCAAACCTTGGCGTTGCAACTTATGATGATAAAGAAATAACTTTAGCTGATATTCCTGGTTTGGTTGAAGGCGCACATGAAGGCGTGGGTCTTGGAATTCAATTCTTAAAACACATAGAAAGATGCAAAACTTTAATGCATTTAATAGATATTACTGATGAAAATATTGAAAATGCATATCAACAAGTTAAAAAAGAGCTTGGTAGTTACAGTAAAGAGATCCTTGAAAAAAAAGAAATAATTGTATTAAATAAAATAGATTTATTAGATGAAGAAGAAGTGGACGAAATTGTGAAAAATTTTTCTAAAGATAAGGATTCTGAGGTAATAACACTTTCAACATTAGACAAAGGATCAATATCAAAAGTTAAAGCTAAATTGCTAGCATATGTATCTTAAGAATTCTAAAATAATTGTAATCAAAATTGGCTCATCCTTATTAATAGATGATAATAAAAAAGTAAGAAAAAAATGGCTTTTAGAATTTTCCAAAGATATTCGAGAACTAATTAAAGAAAATAAAAAAATTATCATTGTTAGCTCAGGTGCTATTGCTATGGGCTGTAAAAAACTGAACTTGAGTAAAAAAAATCTTAAGATTGATAAAAGTCAAGCTGTAGCATCAATTGGACAAATTGAACTTATGAATTTATTTTCAGAAATATTTGTTAAACAAAAAATTAATATATCTCAGATTTTACTTACACTAGAAGATACCGAACAAAGAAGAAGAGCCTTAAATGCCAAGAGAACGATTGATAATTTATTTCAATTAGGTTTTATACCTATTGTTAATGAAAATGACACTATAGCAACTACAGAAATCAAATACGGTGATAACGATAGATTAGCTTCTAGAGTTGCACAAATATCTGGCGCTGACTCGCTAATACTTCTTTCTGATGTTGATGGTCTTTACACTCAAAACCCAAAAATTTACAAAAATGCAAAATTAATAAAAGAGATAAAAAATATAGATAAGGATATAGAAAAAATTGCTACCAAAAGTATTGGTGAACATGGAACGGGTGGAATGAAAACTAAAATTGATGCAGCAAAAATCTGTCAACTATCAGGATGTCAAATGGTAATAGCCAATGGTCTTTTAATGAGACCTATCACAAAAATAATTAAAGATAATAACTGTACTTGGTTTTTACCCAAAATTACCAAATTAGATGCTAGAAAAAAATGGATTATTAGTTCAATTTCACCCAAAGGAGAAATTGTTATTGATGATGGTGCCACGCAAGCACTTTCGAATGGTAAGAGTTTGTTAGCAGCTGGCATTATAAAAGTATCTGGTAAGTTTAAAAAAGGTGATCACATTAAGGTTTTAAACAAGAAAAATTACGAATGTGCTAGAGGTTTAAGTTCATTCTCATCTGATGAAATATTAAGAATTATGGGGCACCACTCTAAAGAAATTGAGAAAATATTAGGATATATTGCTAAGTCTGAGGTTATACATAAAGATGATATGGTAGAGGTATAAAATGAGTCGATATATGAACTTAATAGGAAAAAATGCTAAAAAAGCATCACTTGAAAAGATTAATTCCACACTAAAAAATAAAATTTTAAAAAGATATGCGTTATTACTAGATAAAAAGAGAAACTCTATAATTAAAGAGAATATGAAAGATATAAAGTTTTCTCAAAAAAAGGGATTAAAGAATAATTTAATTGATAGACTAACCATTGGCCATAAAGAATTAGACAATATAAAAAATTCAATAAATAAAATTACTAAATTAAAAGATCCTGTTGATAATACTCTTGAAAAATGGAGTAGACCTAACGGTTTAAAAATTAAAAGAGTATCTATACCTATTGGGGTCATTGGAGTTATATATGAAAGTAGACCCAATGTTACTGCAGATGTTGCTAGCTTATGTTTTAAATCTGGAAATGCTGTAATTTTAAAAGGTGGGTCAGAAGCAATAAATACTAATAAAATTTTAGCTAAGTTATTTCGAAAGGCGCTCAAGGAAAATGGAGTTAATGAAAATTTTATTCAATTTATAGATTCTAAAGATAGAAAAATGGTTGATTTTATGCTTTCAAAAATGAAAGACTATATTGATGTGATCATACCACGTGGAGGTAAAAATTTAGTAAAAAGAGTTCAGGAGTTATCAACTGTACCCATCATTGGACATTTAGAAGGTCTATGCCACACTTTTGTTGATAAGGATGCAGAACTAAAAATGGCTATAAATATAATTTATAATGCTAAATTAAGAAATACCAGTATTTGTGGTGCTACTGAAACAATTTTACTTCATGAAAGAATTATTAAAAAATTTTGTAATCCTATTTTAAAAAAACTTGAAGAAAGTAACTGCAAAATATATGGAGATCATTTTTTAAGTAAACATTATGAGGGTAGAATTTTTCCTGCAAAAGAAAAGGATTGGTCTACAGAATACTTAGCAGCAACAGTATCTGTAAAGACTGTAAAAAGCTGTGATGAAGCAATCAAGCATATTAACAAATACGGAACTATGCATACAGATTCTATAATTACTAAAAATAAAAAGACTGCAGAAAAATTTTTAAAAAACGTTAAAAGCTCAATAGCTATGCATAACACGTCAACACAGTTTGCTGATGGTGGAGAGTTTGGCTTTGGTGGAGAGGTTGGTATTTCAACAAACACTCTTCCTCCAAGAGGACCTGTTGGTTTAGGTCAGCTTGTTTCTTATAAATATGAGATTGTTAGTAATGGTCAAACTAGAAAATAAATTGAAAACTCAAAGAATAAAAATTGGTATTTTAGGTGGTACATTTGACCCTGCACATGAAGGACATTTGGAAATATCAAAACAAGCAAAAAAGAGATTTGGACTAAAGAATATCATTTGGGCAATTACAAAACAAAATCCATTTAAAAATAAAAGTAAATCAAATTTAAAAAGTAGAATACAATTTGCAAAAAAAATAATAGGTAAAAATAATTATATTAAAGTAAAATTTTATGAAGAAAAGATAGGCTCTAACAGAACAGTTGATCTAATTAAGCATTTAAGCAATGAGAAAAAAAATGAAATTTACTTCATTATGGGTGCTGACAATCTCATAAATTTTCACAAATGGTATAAATGGAAATCTATTATAGAAAAATGCAATATTCTAGTATTTGACCGTCAAGGGTATAAAGCTAAGTCATTAAAGTCAGTAACCTTTGTTGGGGCCAATAAAAAAAGCTTAACCTTTATTAATTTTAATAAAGTTAATATTTCATCTTCTCAATTAAGGAAAGTTTGATATGATTTATTTAATTAATGGAAAAAAATACAAATCTAAAAAAAATCATATTAGACACGCTAGACTCCAACAAAGCATTAGACATAATTTCTATCGATCTTAAAAATAAAAGTTCGATGGCAGATTACATGATCATAGCAAGTGGAACTTCTTCGAGGCACATTCAGGCCTTATCAGAACAAGTATTAGAAAAACTAAGAGCTAATGGTGTTAAAAATTCGAAAATAGAAGGAAAGGAAAGTTTAGACTGGAAATTAGTTGATGGCATTGATTTGATCGTTCATATATTTAATCCTGATAAACGAAAATTTTATGAACTTGAAAAAATATGGTCTGAATTAATTCCCAAAGAAAAAGTAATGATATAAGTACAATGAAAAATCTATTATTTTTTATCACAGCATCTCTATTTTTTTTTGGAGTAAGTCATTCTGAAAATAATGACATTTATAAAAAAATAGATCTATTTGGTGAAGTGCTTGAAAAAATTAATAAAGAATATGTTGATGAAGTAGATCAGTCTAAAAGTATGGATGCTGCAATAAATGGATTGTTGCAATCTTTAGACCCCTATTCTGCTTATATGACTCCTGAAAGTTTTGAAGGTATGCAAACTGAAACAAGTGGTAAATTCGGTGGACTTGGTATCGAGGTTGGCATGGAAGCTGGTGTTGTAAAAGTAATTTCTCCAATTGATAATACTCCAGCTTCAAAAGCTGGATTAAAAGCTGGTGATTATATTGTAAAAATTAATAATGTGCAGGTACAAGGGAAATCATTAATGGAAGCTGTTGATTTAATGAGGGGGCTTGTTGGATCTAGCATTGAATTAACTGTTCGTAGACGTGGTGTCAAAAAGTCATTAATCTTTAATATAACAAGAGAAATTATTCAGGTTCAATCAGTTAAATCTGAACTTATAGATAATAATATTGGCTATATTAGACTCACTTCTTTTAACGAAAATAGTAGTGAACAAATTAAGGAAAAAGTTGATAAATTAAATAAAAATAAAAATCTAAAAGGATATATTTTGGATTTAAGAAATAATCCTGGTGGTTTACTTTCTCAAGCAATTAAAATTTCAAACTTCTTTTTAGAAAATGGAGAGATTGTATCAACTAAAAGTCGAAAGGTTTCAGAGAACAGGAAATGGTTTGCTAAAAAAGGTGATATAATAAACGGTAAAACATTAATTATACTTATTAACTATGGATCAGCATCAGCATCAGAAATAGTAGCTGGTGCATTAAAAGACCATAAAAGAGCTATTATACTTGGGGAAAATAGCTATGGAAAAGGTTCTGTGCAATCAATAATTCCTTTAAAGAATAGAGGTGCTATCAGATTAACAATTGCAAAGTACTATCTACCTTCTGGCAAATCTATTTCTGAAGTAGGTGTAACACCTGATATAGAAGTGGCAGAAGGTTTAGAAAATTTTAAATTTAATTCTGAAACAGATAATCAATTAAACTTTGCTTTAAAACTTCTCAACGGATAAATGACAAAAAAAAATATAGATTTACCTCTCAGGAGTGGAGTTGGAATTGTTGTATTGAACAAAGATAATAAAATCTTTGTTGCAAAAAGAATAGATAATCAAAAAAATTTCTGGCAAATGCCACAAGGTGGTGTTGATAAAGGTGAAGACTACTTAACTGCTGCTTACCGAGAACTAGAAGAGGAAACTAGCATTAAGAATGTAGATCTAATTAAAGAACTAGATGGGTTAATCTCTTACGAGTTACCTAAGAATCTATTGGGAATTATTTGGAAAGGTAAATACAGGGGTCAGGAACAAAAATGGTTTGTTGTGAGATTTTCAGGACAAGATAGTGAAATTGATATTAAAACTAAAAACCCAGAATTTTGTGAATGGAAGTGGATTGATCTTGAAAATATAACTGACCTAGTTGTAGACTTTAAATTACACGTATATGAGGATGTTAAAAAAAAGGTTAAAGAGATTCTTAGTTAAGAGTTTTTAGCACATCAATTTTTTGATCCACTAAATATTTATTTTGATCTGTAATTTCACTATTTTTTGAATACTCTTCTGCTTGTGTTAGTAGTTCACTAATTTTATCTTTATCAAAATCTTTGATATTAAAAATCGAGCTTGTTAGTACCGACAAATTATTATTCTTAAATTCAACAATTCCATCTTCAACATAATAATGCTCCTCTCCAGACTTAGAAAAGATTTTGATAATACCAGGTTTTAAAAATGAAATGATTGATATGTGATCTTTTAAAATTCCCATTTCTCCTTCAAAAGCTGGCACAACAACTTCCGTTACATCTTCTTTTGAAAGAAAAGATTTCTCAGGGTTTACTATTTCTATCTTAAACTCTTCACTCATTATTATGCTTCAGCATCCTTCGCCATTTTTTCTGCTTTTTCTATAGCCTCTTCAATTGTTCCAACCATATAAAATGCAGCCTCAGGTAAATGATCGTACTCACCATTACAAATTGCAGCAAATCCTTTAATTGTAGATTCTAAATCTACTAATTTTCCTGGAGAACCAGTAAAGACTTCGGCAACAAAGAAAGGTTGTGATAAGAATCTTTGAATTCTTCTAGCTCTAGCTACTGTTAATTTATCTTCTTCAGATAATTCATCCATTCCTAAAATCGCAATAATATCTTGTAGTGATTTATAAGTTTGAAGAATTTTTTGCACTTCTCTTGCAACTCTATAATGTTCATCTCCAACTATTCTAGGATCTAAGATTCTAGAAGTAGAATCTAGTGGATCAACAGCTGGATAAATTCCAATTTCAGCTATTTGTCTAGACAATACAGTTGTTGCATCTAAGTGAGCAAAAGATGTAGCAGGTGCGGGATCTGTTAAGTCATCGGCTGGTACATAAATTGCTTGTACTGATGTAATTGACCCTTTGTTAGTTGTCGTAATTCTTTCTTGAAGGTTACCCATATCCGTTGCAAGTGTAGGCTGATACCCAACAGCTGATGGAATTCTTCCTAATAGAGCAGATACTTCTGAACCTGCTTGTGTAAATCTAAAGATGTTATCAACAAAGAAAAGTACGTCTTGTCCTTCTTGATCTCTAAAATATTCAGCTACAGTTAAACCTGTTAAGGCAACTCTAGCTCTAGCCCCTGGAGGTTCATTCATTTGACCATACACTAATGCTGCTTTTGATCCTGGTCCCTCAGGCTTAATAACTCCCGAATCTATCATCTCATGATAAAGATCATTTCCTTCTCTAGTTCTTTCTCCAACTCCAGCAAATACAGAGAATCCACCATGTGCTTTTGCTACGTTGTTAATTAATTCCATAATAAGTACTGTCTTACCAACACCCGCACCTCCAAATAGACCAATTTTTCCACCTTTGGCATATGGCGCTAATAGATCAACTACTTTAATTCCTGTAACTAAAATTTCTGTTTCAGTTGATTGATCACTAAATTCAGGTGCTGCTCTGTGGATTGGCCACTTTTCTTTTGTTTTAACTTCACCTTTTTCATCAATAGGCTCACCTATTACATTTATAATTCGTCCTAAAGTTTCAGGACCGACTGGAACCATAATGGGAGAGCCTGTAGCAGTGACTTCGTCTCCTCTTTTTAATCCCTCTGTAGCATCCATTGCAATTGTTCTAACACTTGATTCTCCAAGGTGTTGGGCAACTTCCAAAACTAACCTGTTGTCACCATTTTTACATTCTAATGCTGATAAAATTTCTGGTAATTCTCCATCAAATTTTACGTCTACTACTGCTCCGATAATTTGTGTAATTTTTCCTTTGCTCATAATTATAAACTTTCCGCTCCTGATATGATCTCAATTAGTTCTTTTGTAATAGCTGCTTGACGACTTCTATTATACTCAATAGTAAGCTTGTCAACCATTTCACCCGCGTTCCGAGTTGCACTATCCATCGCACTCATTCTTGAACCCTGTTCGCTAGCTGAATTCTCTAACATTGCTTTAAAAATCTGTGTAGATATATTTTTAGGCAATAAGTTGCTTAAAATCTCATCTTCATCTGGTTCAAATTCATAATTATCATCAGAAGAATTTCCTTCTACTTCATGAGTTTTTAAAGGTATTATTTGTTGTTCTTGAGGTATTTGAGTAATTACATTTTTAAATTTATTATAAAAAATTGTACATACGTCAAATTCTTTTTTTTCAAAATTTTCAATTATCATCTTTCCTACTTTTTCAGCATCTAAATAATTAACAGTTTTTGAATCTTTAAACGATATTCTCTCAACAATACTATCTTTGTAAACTCTCTTTAATTGATCATAACCCTTAGATCCTACAGTTATAATTTTTAAAGTTTTTCCTTCATTGGATATTTTTTTAAAATAAGCTTTAGCTTTTTTAATAATGTTTGTATTAAAACCACCACATAGACCACGATCAGATGTTAAAACAATGCATAAGTGCACCTTCTCTTCACCTGTGCCTGAAAGTAACTTAGGTGCATTTTCTTTATCAGAGATACCACTAGATAAATTAAGAATAATATTATTCATCTTTTCAGAATAAGGTCTTCCCTTTTCAGCATTTTCTTGTGCTCTTCTAAGTTTAGCAGCCGCAACCATTTTCATGGCTTTGGTAATTTTCTGTGTAGACTTTACACTCGCTATTCTTTTTTTTAAGTCGTCTAGCGTTGCCATATTTTATGAATTAAAGTTCTTCTTAAGTTCCATTATTGTTTCAACTAATAATTTTTCTGTATCCTCTTCAAGCTTACCTGAGCTTAAAACAGATTCTAAAATTTCTGGTTTTTCAGATTTACATTTTTCAATAATCTTAGATTCAAAATTAGCAATATCCTTAAGTGCTACATCATCCAAATAACCTTTAACCCCACAAAAAACTGAAATTACCTGTTCAGCAACTGTCATTGGAGAATATTGTTTTTGTTTTAGAAGTTCAGTTAATTTTGAACCTCTATTTAAAAGTTTTTGAGTTGACGCATCTAAATCAGATCCAAATTGTGCAAAGGCAGCCATTTCTCTATATTGAGCAAGTTCAAGTTTCATTGAACCAGAAACTTTCTTCATTGCTTTTGTTTGTGCTGCGGATCCAACTCTAGAAACTGATAAACCTACATTAATCGCTGGTCTAATTCCTTGGTTAAACAATTCTGTTTCAAGAAATATTTGTCCATCAGTAATTGAAATCACATTGGTTGGAATAAATGCGGACACGTCTCCACCTTGTGTTTCGATTATTGGAAGAGCTGTTAATGATCCCCCACCATGCTCATCACTAAGCTTGGCAGCTCTTTCAAGCAATCTACTGTGTAAGTAAAATACATCACCTGGGTAAGCTTCCCTTCCTGGAGGTCTTCTTAATAAAAGTGACATCTGTCTATAAGCTACAGCCTGTTTAGATAAATCATCATAAATGATTAATGCATGCATGCCATTATCTCTATAAAATTCACCCATGGTACAACCTGTATAAGGCGCTAAGAACTGAAGTGGCGCTGCGTCTGAAGCCGTAGCAGCAACGATTGTTGTGTACTCCATTGCACCAGCTTCTTCTAAAGTTTTTTGAATCTGTCTAACTGTAGATCTTTTTTGACCTATAGCTACATAGATACAATAAAGTTTTTGTTTCTCATCACCAGATTCATTTATTTTTTTTTGGTTAATGATTGCATCAATAGCAACCGCAGTTTTTCCTGTTTGTCTGTCACCAATAATTAATTCACGTTGTCCTCTTCCAACAGGTACTAAGCTATCAATTGATTTTAAACCTGTTTGCATTGGTTCACTAACAGATTGTCTTGGAATAATTCCAGGAGCTTTTACTTCAACTCTACTTCTTTTTGTTGCTTTATCTAAAGCACCCTTGCCATCAATTGGATTTCCTAATCCATCAACAACTCTTCCTAATAATTCCTTTCCAACAGGTGTATCAACAATACTTCCTGTTCTTTTAACAACGTCACCTTCTTTAATTTTTCTATCATCTCCAAAAATTACAACTCCAACATTTTCACTTTCTAAGTTTAGAGCCATTCCTTTTGATCCATCAGAAAATTCTACCATCTCTCCAGCTTGGACGTTGTCTAGTCCATATACTCTGGCAATACCGTCTCCGACTGATAAAACTTGGCCAACTTCAGTTACCTCAGCTTTGTCACCAAATTTTTTAATTTGCTCTTTTAATATCTTTGTTACTTCTGATGGGTTTATATCCATTTATGCCTCTATCATCCTATTTTCAATTTGTTGTAATTTATTTTTAATGGAAGTGTCCACCATTGTGCTTCCTACTTGCACAATCAAACCCCCAATTAAACTTGCATCATGTTTGTAGTTTAATTTTATTTTTGAACTAAAGTTTTTAGTTAATTCTTCTTTTATGTTGTTAACTTCAATTTCAGTAAGATCTTTTGCAGAAGTCAATTCTGCTTTTAGCTCACCTCTTTTAATTGAACAGGTATCAACAAAGCTTTTTAAAATTTTTTCTACATAAAAAAATCTTCTTTTAGATACCAAAAAGCTTAAAAACTTTGCTAATAATTCATTTAATTTATATTGATCTGAAATTTTATTTAAAGCATTAAGCTGATCTTCTTTATTGTTTGTTGGGTCTTTGATTAAAGACTTAAAATCTTCACTTAAAGTGATTAAATTAATAATTGAAGCCGAATGGACTTCAATCTCACTTAACATATTAGCTTCTATGGCTAATTCATAAAGTGCCAGAGAGTATCTACCAGCAGATGTTTCAGAAAAACCTTTATTTTTACTCAATTTCTAGTTCCTTATAAATAATTGAAGATTTATTAAAATTTCGTTCTAAATAACATATGACCCTAAGCTCTTCAAGTCACACATTGTCTAAAATTGTTATTTTTCTCTATTAATTGAAGTTTATTGGGTCAACATCAACTGTTAGTTTCATTCCAGTAGGAAATTTGAATTTTTCAATGATATTTGCCAGCGAATTTTGGACTTTTAAAGACTTACGACCCCTAATCAAAAGTCTAACTCTAAAAAATCTTTTTAACCTAAATATAGGCGCATTCACGGGACCAAGAACCCTACCTTCCACAGCATCTTCTATAAAACTTTTGAATCTATAAGCTTCTTTTTCAAGCTCTCTCTCGTTGTTGCCAGTGATTATTAAAGCAATAAATCTCTGAAAAGGAGGAAGATTATTTTCCCTTCGAATTTCAAGTTCTTTGTCTAAAAATATATCAGGATCTTTATTGGTAATGTCTGTAATCATTTTGGTATCTAAATTATAGGTTTGGAAATATACGGTTGCGGGCTTACCTGTTCTTCCTGCTCTACCTGAGAGTTGGTGGTACAATTGTAAATTTTTTTCTGCACCTCTTAAATCATGACCTTGTGATGATAAATCAATATCAACTACAACAATGCAATTTAAACTAGGAAAATGAAATCCTTTTGAAATTAATTGAGTGCCAATTAAAATTTGAATTTCATTATTTATAATTTTTTCTAGAATAGCTGATGAACTTTTTTTATTCATAGTATCGCTAGAAAAAATAGTAGTTTCTTTATTAGGAAAAATCTTTTTTACTTCTTCTGATATTCTTTCAACTCCAGGCCCACTAAAAATAAAATCACATTTTCCTTCTTTGGAACATTCTCTATTTAATAAGGCTTTATATCCACAGTAGTGACACAATAAATTTTGTTTATTTTTATGATAAACCAAGTTTATTGAACAATTTGGACAAGAGTAACTACTAAAACATTTTTTACATAAAACATGGGGAGAAAAACCTCTTCTATTTAAAAAAAATAAAACTTGATCCTTTTTTTTTAAGTGGAGATTGACTTTTTCAATTGTTTCTTTTGATATCCATGATTGAGATTTTAATTTTGAGTTGTTTAAATTAATTATCTCGTAATTAGGTAACGACGCATTTAAATATCTTTGATCCAGTTTTGATAAGCTATATTTACCTTTTTTAATATTATCATAAGTTTCAATTGAAGGAACTGCTGTTATTAAATTGATTGGAATATTTTCAAAGGAAGCTCTTGAAATTGCCATGTCTCTTGCGTTGTAAGTTACTCCTTCATCTTGTTTATAAGATTGATCATGCTCTTCATCGACAATGATTAATCCTAATTTTTTAAAAGGTAAGAACAAAGAGGAACGAGCACCAATTACAACTTTAATTTTATCATTGGCAATTCCACTCCATATTATCTCTTTATTTTTTTTAGTTATTCCAGAATGCCAAACAGCTGGTTTAAATCCAAAAAATTCTATAAATTTATTTTGAAACTGACCAGTTAGTCCAATTTCTGGTAAGAGAATTAAGCCTTGAAAACCCTTGTTAATTATATCTTTTAAGGCCTCAAAATAGACCATCGTTTTCCCTGAGCCAGTCGTGCCTTGTAAAACGTGAACTCTAAACTTTTGGTTAGAGACATTCATTTTTTTTAAACAATTTTTTTGATCTTTAGAAAGCTCAATTTTATTTTGCTTAATATCAATTTTAAACTGTTCATAAACTTCACCTGGAATCTCCTCTATAGCGTTACTACTTAATAATAGAAGTTTTAAAGCCATACCCTTGGGGACCATGTTGTATTCAGAAAACCAATTTAAAAATTTAATAGTATTTTTTTTTAAAGATGGAACATCTAACTTTTTTGACACTTTCTTAATTACAAAATTTTTATTAGTTTTTTTTTCAAAATCATCCCAAACTACCCCTGTAAGTTCAGATTTTCCAAATGGTACAACAACATAATCACCTACTTTAAGTTCTAAATCAGAGTTATAAGTAAAAGGATGATTAAAAATATTTGGTATAAGAATTGGAACTTTCATATCTTTATAATATGAAAATATTTTAAGAGTGTATTGCTGTTTCTTTCAGCAATCTAGAGTTGTTGTTTATCAATGTTAGTATGCTACTCATATTGCTTCATTTTTCTGTGCCACCAATGCGCTGCTGAATATAAGGGTGATTAATAAATTCAGTTGTCATCTCAACATTTCTTAAGGATTATTTTAACTTTACTTATTGTATAAGTCCAATCAATTTCCCAATGAAGCTGAGACTAATTTGAACGGCTAAAATAAATCTATGATGGTATTTAATGGAATTTGCTGTTGCATTGCATGACTCCCTAATTTTTGAGTCAATATGGTTCGAATAAGATTTAAAATTGATCTATGGTATCTATCGACTTTTA
>CAJQSF010000044.1 GCA_905612495.1 uncultured Candidatus Pelagibacter sp. | reverse complement strand
TTGTATTTTTTTTTGACTTTGACATAGATTCGGTTGGACCCACGATAACTTTTTCGTTGGGGTCTGATTTTTTATAAAAAATCTTATTGTCGCTAGAAAAAATTTCATCTGGACTTAACCACTCATTTTTTTGATTTTTATAAGTTTCATGACAAACCATTCCTTGAGTAAACAACCCTTTAAATGGCTCTGTAAAATTAAGTTTTTCATTTTTATATTTTAATGCTTGCACAAAAAATCTTGAATACAGAAGATGCAAGATTGCATGTTCGACACCACCTATGTATTGGTCAACTGGCATCCAGTAATTAGCCTCTTTAATATTAAATCCCTCATCATCATTTTTAGGTGAGCAAAATCTTAAAAAATACCAAGAAGAATCAACAAAAGTATCAAGCGTATCAGTTTCTATAGTGCACGCCTCTCCATTAATGGTTATTTTTTTCCAATCCTCCAGGTGGTCAAGAGGATTTCCTTGGGTATTTAAGTTTATGTTTTTTGGTAGTTTTAAAGGGAGTTTATTTTTTGGAATTTTAACTATTTGATTATCTTTATTGTAAGCAATTGGAATAGGACATCCCCAATAACGTTGTCTAGAAATTCCCCAATCTTTTAGTCTAAAGTTAATTTTTTTTTTACCGAGTTTTTTTTCTTCTAGTATCTTTATTGTTTCAGTAATTGATTCTTCTGGTGCTTTTAGATTGTCTAAAAATTTTGAATTACAAATTATTCCTGGACCAGTATACGCCTCATTTGTGATTTCAAAGTTAATATTTTCATCTTTAGGCCTAACTACCGTCTTAACTGCTAGTTTATATTTTAATGCAAAGTCCAAATCTCTTTGGTCATGAGCGGGACACCCAAATACAGCACCAAAGCCATAATCCATTAGTACAAAATTAGCAAAATAAACAGGAACTTTTATACTTTCATCAAATGGGTTGGTTGCTGTTAAGTTTGTTTTAAAACCAATTTTTTCAGCTTGAGCGATTGACTCTTCGGTAGTACCCGTTTTAGAGCAATTATTTTTAAATAAGATAAACTCATCATCATTCTCATAATATTTCGAAATTGGGTGATCTATTGACAGGGCTAAAAAAGAAAAACCAAATAAAGTATCAGGTCTAGTAGTAAAACATTTTACATTATTAATTTTAGGATTTCCTTGAATTTTAAAATCAATTTCACAACCAAGAGATTTTCCGATCCAGTTCTTTTGCATTATTTTAACTTTATTAGGCCATTCATTTAGAGTGTCTAGCCCGCTTAGTAATTCTTCAGAAAATTTTGAAATGTTAAAAAACCATTGGTTTAGTTTTTTTCTCTCAACACTTGCTCCTGATCGCCATCCTTTACCATCAATAACTTGTTCGTTAGCCAAAACAGTTTGATCAATAGGATCCCAATTAACATAACTTTCTTTTCTGTAGACTAAACCCTTATCATATAGCTCTAGGAAAAATAATTGTTGGTGCTTATAGTATTCAGGTGAACAAGTAGAAATCTCTCTTTCCCAGTCAATCGATAACCCAAGTTTTTTTAACTGAGACTTCATAGTTTGAATGTTTTTTTGAGTCCATTCATTCGGATCTAGATCGTTTTGTTTTGCTGCATTTTCAGCGGGCATTCCAAAAGAATCCCAGCCCATTGGATGTAAAACGTTATATCCCTGTAGCATCTTGTATCTTGCTAGAACATCTCCAATAGTATAATTACGAACATGGCCCATGTGAATTTTTCCTGAAGGGTAAGGAAACATTTCTAAACAATAAAATTTTTTTTTGCTGTAATCTACTTTTGATTCAAAAACATTGTTATCGTCCCAATATTTTTGCCACTTAGTTTCAGTAACTTTAAAATTATATCTGCTCAATTTGTGTATAAAAATTTTTAATTTTACTAATTTATTTTTTTTTAATTGGAGTTACTCTGTATGAACCATTTTCTTCAACTCTTTTTTTTGTAGCATTTGTTTTCAGAATTGCTGCTTTTTTTAAAATAGCTAACTTAATCTCAGTATTAAGACTTGATGTCTGCTCTACGACTTTACAAGAAAAATTGTTACCACATTTTTTTTTATGAATTTTGACGTCTAGACCATCAGCTCGAATTTCATTTGAAAGAAATACAACCGTTATTTTATACGATTCTAAAGAATTTTCTTCATTTGAATACCAGTCACTAATTATTATTCCACCCCCGTAGTCTGCGCTAGACAAAGGCACAAAATCTAGAGTTTCAATTGTAGCTCTCCACATTTCATTAGATGAAGCAAACTCAAAAGTACCAGAACCTTTTCTGCCAAGCCCTCCCAAACTAAAACCCTTACCTTCGTCTATATTTTTTGCTCTT
>CAJQSF010000043.1 GCA_905612495.1 uncultured Candidatus Pelagibacter sp. | reverse complement strand
AATAATGATAAAAATTTATACTGATGGTTCTTGCCTTAATAACCCTGGTAATGGAGGTTGGGCTGCAATCATCAATATTAACAATAAAGTTAAAAAAATTAGTGGAAGTGTTAAAGACACAACTAATAATAAAATGGAGCTAATGGCTCCAATTAAAGCGCTTCAGGAAATAAAAGAACAGCAACCTATTGAAATTTATACAGACTCGCAATATGTGAGGCTGGGAATTACTGATTGGGTTCATAAATGGATGAAAAATAATTGGCAGACTTCTAAAAAAGAACCTGTAAAAAATAAAGAACTTTGGATCCAGCTTTATGAATTAACCAACTCCTTTGATATAAAATGGATATGGGTAAAGGCACACGCGGGAAACTTATTAAATGAAGAGGTCGACTTACTAGCTAAGCAAGCAGCAGGATCAAATTAAATTTAAAAAGTTTTCTGCAGCCGAAATTTCACATGCCCCAGCATCTTCTTCTTCTTGCAATTTGACTACTTTAAGGTTGTCTATTAACATTGTGTATCTGTTTGATCTTATTCCTAACCCTCTAGCACTTTTATCAACATCTGCTCCTATTGCTTTCGTAAACAGTAAAAATGGGTCAGCCATCATCAAAATTTTATCTTTAACATTGTGATTTTTGCCCCAAGCATCCATTACAAATGGGTCATTTACTGAGAGACACACTACATAATCTATGCCTTTTGCCTTGTATTTTTTATAATTATCAACATAGCCAGGTAAATGTTTAGCTGAACAAACCGAAGTATAAGCGCCTGGTAAACCAAATAAAACCAGCTTCTTATTCTTAAAGAATTCTAAAGTATTTTTTTTAACTGGGCTTCCATTTTCCATTATAAAAAACTCAGAATTAGGTATGTTGTCATTTTCTTTTAATTTCATTGTATTTTTTCCTTAATATATTGTTTAGTTTTACTTAGACTATTCGAAATAATATCGTAGTTTTCTTTTTCATCCATCACATACTTTAATTCTTCAGGTAAGCTTGGTCTAGTACCAATTGATTTATCTATAGCCTCTGGAAACTTACATGGGTGTGCTGTTGCTAAAACAATATTGTTACCATCTATACTAACTTTTTTTAAAGCTCCAAAACCTATTGCACTATGAGGATCTAATACAATGTTATGCATAGTGTGAACCTCTTTAATAATGTCCAAAACCTCATTCTCATTTACGCTTGCTGATAAAAAGTCTCTATCAATTTTTTTCATCTTATCTTCTGGGATAATATATTGTCCCTCTTCTTTAATTCCATTCATAACTTTTTGTGTTTCATGGTCATCAAAGTCATTCAAATCATAAATTAATCTTTCAAAATTACTCGCAATTTGAATATCCATACTTGGTGAATTTGTTTCTAAAACTGCTTCTGCTTCATATTTTCCACTAGAAATTGCTCTGTGTAAAATATCATTCTGATTTGTTGCAACAATAAGTTTATTGATTGGTAAACCCATTTTTTTAGATAGATACCCAGCATATACATCACCAAAATTTCCCGTAGGTACTGAAAAATTAATTGGTCTGTCATCTTTAATCTGGAAATATGTATAAAAATAATAGACTGATTGTGCAATAATTCTTGCCCAATTTATCGAGTTAACTCCAGACATATTAATTGAGTTAGAAAACTCTTTATCTGCAAACATTGACTTAACCAAGTTTTGACAATCATCAAAGTTGCCTTCTATTGCTATATTGAAGACATTTTTTTCTTTAACAGTTGACATTAGTTTTCTTTGAACTAACGAAACTTTGTTGTGTGGGTGAAGAACAAATATATTCATATTCTTTTTCCCTTTGATCGCATCTATTGCTGCAGCACCTGTATCTCCAGATGTTGCAACGATAACGTTTATATTTTTATTAGTTTTTTTTAAATAATATTCATAGAAATTCCCAAGCAACTGCATTGCTATATCTTTAAAAGCAAGTGTTGGACCGTGAAATAACTCTAAAAGCTTAGTGTCGCCTACCTTAACTAAATCTACAGTATTGTCTTTTCTAAACACAGAATATGACTTTTCAACAATATCTGATAATTCATTTATCCTCATAAAATCCCCAATAAATGGGTAAATTATTTTTTTTGCTAATTCTTTGTAATTTAAACTCCTTAGTGATTCAAGCTCCTCAGTACTGTATTTTTTAACTTCCCTTGGGACAAACAAGCCCCCATCATCTGCAAGTCCTTTGATAAATACTTCTTCAAAGCTGTATTCTTTTGAATTATCTCTAGTGCTAATATATTTCATTTATGATTATAAGATATCTTACTGGAATTTTGTTTAGTAACAATATCTAAATTAGACTATCTATCAAAAATAACACAAAGATTAAAAATAAATATAAAATTGAATAACCAAAGACTTTTTTTGCTTTCTTCAGGTCAAATTTATTTTTTTTATATTGATATAAATCGAAACAAATAAAATTATAATAAATTGTAAGAATTAATGCTGGTAACAAATAGATTAGACCTGAAAAATTAATCCAATATGGGAAAATAATAACAGGTAACATTAATAAAGAGTAAATTAGAATGTACACTTTTGTTTTTTCTATACCATCAGTTAAAGGTAGCATCGGAATTTTAGCTTTTTTATAATCATCAGCTTTATATAAGCTCAAGGCCCAAAAGTGAGATGGCGTCCAAAAGAAAATTATCAAAAATAAACTTAATGGCTCTAAACTAATTGTATTAGTGGCTATAGTCCACCCTATAACTGGCGGTAATGCTCCTGCGGCCCCACCTATGACAATGTTTTGAGGTGTTTTTCTTTTTAACCATATTGTGTAAATAAAAAGATAAAAAAAAATTGTAAACAACAGTAAAGATGCTGATAAAAAATTTGTAAAATAATTTAATGCTATAACTGAAACGACTGATAATAGTATGCCAAAAGTAAGCGCTTGTTTTCTATTAATTTTACCAGTTGGAATTGGTCTTAGGCATGTTCTTGTCATGAGTGCGTCTAAATCTGATTCATACCACATATTTAAACAGCCAGCAGCTCCTGCACCTAGGGCTACTAAAGTTATACCTATTATAGCGTCACTAGTATTTATATTTGAATTAGAGGTTAAAAGACCAACAGCACATGTAAATATAACAAGAGACATAACTCTTGGCTTCATTAACAAATATAAAGATTTAATATTAATATTTATATTTAGCGGAGTAGTTTTTTTTATAATCATATTGGATAGAACTATTCTACAACTAATCTATATTTATTAAAATAAATATAAGAGATATTAACATTCCAACAATTAAAATGTGATTACCTAAATCAAATATTCCAATTTGTTTATTTTTTTTATCAATAAATCTTCTACTGAGAGGCAAATTGTCATATGGGTTAATTTTAATTGACGCACTTTTTTCTTTTTGAGCTTCTATTTTTAATTGGGTACCAAACCATGTGGCATAAATAAAAAGTAAAAAAAATATTATCACTCCAGCAAGTACAGTAAAACCAGTCATATAAATTACCCTCCTATAAAAAAATATAATAATCTTGTAAAAACAGTGTATTTTGCTTCTGCTGCCATGAGTATAATAAAACAAGCTATTGCTGTCATTGGCCACAAAAGAACATTAACCAGGGCATATCGCTCCCAAAATAAATGCATAAAAAAAGCCATTATTAGGCCGGCCTTAAGAAACATAAATATTAAAATCAAAGTCCATCTCAGTAATCCTTGAAATGCAAACCAGTCGACCATGTAAGAAAAGAAACTAAGAACAAATAGAAGGCCCCAAATCCAAAGGTATATTCCTATTTTGTGTGTTGTTGCTTGTTCTTTGTTTTGCGTTTCATCCATAATTTTGTTTACCATAAATAAAAGAAGGCAAATATAAATACCCATACTAAATCAACAAAATGCCAATAAAGACCTAAGATTTCTATTGCAACATAATCTGATTTCATTGTAGTAAAAAAACCCCTTTTACCGTTGTCAAAATCACCTCTAAAAACTTTTCTTGCATAAATAAATAAAAATATCACACCTATCGAGACGTGTGTTCCATGAAAACCTGTGATCATAAAAAAGAAAGACCCAAACTGTTTTGCTCCAAAAGGATTTTCCCATGGTCTAACACCTTCGTGTATTAATTTAGACCATTCAAACACTTGCATTCCCACAAAAGTGAGGCCTCCTATCGCTGTAGCCAATATTAACCATCCACACATTTTTCTATTTTTTTCATAGCCATATTTGACAGCTAATGCCATAGTTCCACTGCTTGTAATTAAAACAAAAGTCATGATTGCAATTAATAATAATGGAACAGGTACATTACCAACGTGTAATGAAAAAACCTCACTTGTATTTGGCCAATCCATTACTGTAGAGGTTCTTCCCTTCATATATGAAATTAAAAAACAACTAAATATAAAGGTGTCACTAAGTAGAAAAATCCACATCATAACTTTACCCCATTGAACACCTTTAAATGCAGTTTGATCTGACCCCATATCATGGGTCATGCCCTTAAAACCCCCAGGTAAATTATTTAATGAATTATCTGACATTTAAATTAATTAAGTTTTTTCAACCTCCGCACTTATAACTTCACTTGGTGGAGTTGTTTGAGTTATATAATCCTCTTTTGCTCCCGGCACATTAAAATCATAAGGCCATCTATGAATAACAGGTAATTTTTCTCCCCAGTTACCATGAGCCGGTGGTACTTCTGGAGTTAACCACTCTAAAGAATTTGCTTTCCATGGATTTTTTCCTGCTGGCTTTCCAATACTCAAACTTGCCACTATATTATAAATAAATATAAGCTGTGAGAAACCAACAATTAAGGCAGCCACAGTTATAAATTCATTCATTCCCGTTGCGGAAGTTACATATGGACTGTCATACATTTCAAAATATCTTCTTGGCACCCCTATAAAACCTAAGTAATGCATGGGGAAATAAATAGAATAAGCTCCTAAAAAAGTGAACCAAAAATGCCACTTACCTAATTTTTCACTTAACATTCTTCCTGTAACTAAGGGAAACCAATGATAAACAGCTCCCATAATTACCATAAGAGGGGCAATTCCCATCACCATATGAAAGTGTGCGATTACAAAATACGTGTCTGACAATGGAATATCTACAGCAACGTTGCCTAAAAAAATTCCAGTAATTCCACCATTTACAAAAGTAACTATAAAACCTAAGCAAAAAAGCATTACAGTGTTCATTCTTATGTTGGCTCTAAATAGTGTTATTATCCAATTATAGACTTTCAAAGCAGTTGGTACTGCAATAATGAGAGTAGTTGTTGCAAAGAAAAACCCAAACCAAGGATTCATCCCACTAACATACATGTGGTGAGCCCAAACAAAGAAACTTAAAGCACCAATACCAACAATTGCCCAAACCATCATTCGATATCCAAAAATATTTTTTCTAGCATGGACTGAGATTAAGTCTGAAACTATTCCAAAAGCAGGAAGGGCTACAATATAAACCTCAGGGTGACCAAAAAACCAAAACAAATGCTGAAAGAGAATGGGACTTCCTCCTCCATAATCTAATACTTCTCCCGCTTGAAGAATTGTTGGCATAAAAAAGCTAGTCTCAAGCATCTTATCTAAGGTCATCATAATGCAACTAACCAATAAAGCTGGAAAAGCTAACATTGCTAAAGCAGTTGCCGTAAAGATTCCCCATATTGTTAGGGGCATTCTCATTAAAGTCATACCTCTAGTACGCGCTTGTAAAATTGTAATTATGTAATTTAATCCACCCATAGTAAATCCAATTACAAATAAAGATAAAGAAACAAGCATTAAAATAATTCCCATGTTTGAACCTGGTGTTCCTGGTAAAATTGCTTGAGGAGGATAGAGTGTCCAGCCTGCTCCAGTTGGTCCACCTGGAACAAAAAAACTAGCCATCAAAACACATACTGCAATAAAGAACATCCAGAAACTAACCATATTTACATATGGAAAAACCATATCTCTTGCACCAACCATCAAAGGAATTAAATAATTTCCAAAGCCACCTAAAAATAAAGCTGTTAAAAAATAAACTACCATTATCATTCCATGCATAGTTACAAATTGATAATAGTGTTCGGCAGTAATGAATGGAACTAATTCTGGATAACCTAATTGCAAACGCATTAACCATGAAAGTACTAAACCAACAATTCCTGTAAATACTGCAGTAAGAAAATATTGCACTCCAATAACTTTTGCATCCTGACAAAAAATCCACTTTGTAATAAAGCTATGTCCATGATATAAATCTTGTTCTGGGAGCTCTGCAGGTCTTACATAATCAATATCTTTTGATGGAGTGCCAGACATAGTTTCTGAAGACTGTGCTTCTAGAGGTTTGTTTTCCTGGTTATATTCATCTGACATAATTATCCTTTACATTATTTAATTATTACTTTTGGCAACGATAGTTATTTTTAATTTATCATTTTCTTGTTTAGCTATTAAATCTGAAAAAGTTTCCTGTTCATTAATCCATTTTTGATAATTGTCTTCACTTTCAACTATGACTTTTGCTCTCATAGCATAGTGGCCTACTCCACAGTATTCAGCACATAAAACTTCATACTCTCCTATTTTATTTGGCTCAAACCAATAATAGGTAAGTATCCCGGGTATAGCATCCATTTTTGCTCTAAACTGTGGAACATAATAATTATGCAAAACATCCAGCGATCTTAGTAAAATTTTTACTGGCCTATTTGTTTTTAGGTGAAGCACATCGTCTTCAATTAAAATATCATCTTTCCCATTTGGGTCATCCAAGTTTATACCAAAAGGATTATCGTCAGTAATTTTTGCTACTTGAGCAGTGCCTAATATTCCATCTTCACCTGGCAACCTATATTGCCATCCCCATTGCCATGCGTTCACTTCAACTTGCAGTGCATCTTTAGGAGTATTGATATAATTATTATAAACAATAAGTCCTGGTGCCAAAAGAGCTATCACTCCTACCGTAGTTGCAATAGTTAATATTTTTTCTAGCTTATGATCCTCTGGTTTATATTCAACGTTACGGCCTTCTTTATAAGAAAACATAAAAATGCAATAAACCATGAACAGGCAAACTAAAACAAATACTCCCCCACCAATCCAAAAAGTTAAATTAATTGTATCATCCATTGCTCCCCAATTCGAAGCTATGTCAGTCCACCACCATGGAGTAAATATGTGGAACAAAACTGAACCAATAATTACCCCTAAAAATATAATTCCTGGGTGCATATTTGTCTCTCTCCGTAGATAAGAGTAATTGAAATCAAATACAGAATCTATAGAAAAATATATTAATATATGAAGAAATAAGGCCTTATAATGAAATAAATTATGTTTGGAAAATTAGGTATTTATATAACTATACTTGTTTTAGTATTTCTTTTTTATCTTGTAATTGCATTCGGTGCAGGAGTTTTTTCCAAGAAAGAAAAAAAAGCAGAAGTAAAAAAATACATAAGATCTGTTAATATTTTATTAATTTTTATAATTATTGTTGGAACTTTTTTGATGTTATTTCTTTAAAATACTCAACTGAGTAACGCTTGGCACCAAGCAATAACTGTGTCATTAAAAACGTACATAATTAAAAAAAATACAATCCAAACAATTAATAAAAAAGTCCAATAAAGGGATAATGCATCAATGGTTTTTTGTTCTTTTATAGTAACTTCTTTACTTAGTTTGTTAACTTTAGAAAAGACTTTGCCCCAAAAAAATAATCCTCCCAAAAGATGTAGCCCATGGAGTGCTGTAAAAATATAAAAAGATGAAAAATAGTTATTTGTAGAAACATAATTTCCACTTTTCATTAATTGAAACCAAAAAAAAATTTGCCCAAATAAAAACAGATAACTTAAAAAACCAACTATAAGTAAATTAATTTTAATCTTCTCATAATCATTTTTTTTGAGATCATTTGTAATTTTATTAAAGAAATAAGTTACAGCTAATAGAATTAAAGTATTTAGCCATAATAAATTTGGTTTTAGCAAGTATCCAGTATCTTGACTTACGGGAACACTATAAAGGTAGCCAGTAACAACCAAAGTAAATAGAACAGTACTTACTCCAAAAATAACTATAACTGCTGATGTCTGCAGTGATATGTCAAAAGTTTTACCTTGGTGATAATTATCAGTTATGATCTGTTCTTTTTCCCAAGGTTTATCAGCCAGTGTGCCAAAAACTTTTTTTAAAAATTTAGACATAATTTTAATATATATTATAATAACTATTAAATTATGAAATTAAAGACCTCAATAACTATTCTAGGAGGGTGTTTATTAATTTTTTTGTTTATAATGCTTCCTATTGTATTTTCGATACAAGAAAAGAAAGAAAATATAGTTTTATCATATTCTGGTTCATACTTTGTTTTAAAAGATGTAAATAATAAACCCATAACAGAAAATTCTTTTCAAGGACCGTTAACTGCAATTTTTTTTGGATTTACAAATTGTCCAGATATATGTCCAATGACGCTATCTAATCTAGATCAGGTTTTAGAAAAACTAAATAGTGATGAGAGGGAAAGATTTAAAGTGTATTTTATAAGCATTGATCCTGAACAAGATAGTCCTGAAGTTATTAGAGATTATTTAGATGCATTCAGAAATAAAATTTATGGAATAACTGGAGATTCGCAAAAAATATTTTCACTTGCAAAATCATGGGGAGTATTGAGCGAAAAAATTTTTACAGCTGATGGCGATTATTCAATCAATCACAGTTCTTCTATACTTTTATTGATTAGGGGAAAATACATTGACCGAATTAGTCATCATGAGAAATTAGATGATATTTACGAAGTAATTAAGAAGTATTTATAGACTTAAAATACTTAGTAATTTTTTCTTCTGAAATATAAATAAAAAACAAGAATAGAAAAAGCTAGTGAAAACCAAGTAATTGCATACTTTTTATGATTATTTGAAATTTTTGCAGTAATAGTTTTTACTTTGGGCATGTCTAGATTGCTATCGAGATAGATAACAAATGGAGAAAAATTTTTTCCCATATATTGAAAAATATCTTTTCTATTTAAAGTAAACCAATAGTTATCTTGGATATTATTTTTTGGTTTAAATCTATTTGCTTTTAATTGCTTCTTCAGTGTTCCAGTAATATTTGGGGAAGCTAAAATATTAATTTCATTATTTTCTTTTTCATTAAAAGGAATCCAGCCTCTATTTAATAAAAAGTTTTTATTCTCAATAGTTATTGGACTAACAATATCAAATCCTGGTTGTCCTTTTTCATTTAGATTATATAGATAAACCTGTTTATCAAAATCTATAATTCCAGTAGTCTTAATTCTTAAATAGTTTGTAGGTGTATGGTCTAATAGATTTACTGGTTCATTTTTTAATGAATTTTCTATTTGATTTATTAACTCTAGCTTCCAATTTAATCTAACTAATTGCCAACTTCCTAAAGCAACAAATGTTGAAATAAAAAGAAATACAAAAATTGAAAATATAAATTTATGTCTCAAAGGTTAAAACTTAACTTCCCCAGATATAGATTGAAGCAAATAAAAATAACCAGACTACATCAACAAAATGCCAGTACCACGCAGCTGCTTCGAAGCCAAAAAACTCTCCTTCTTTATACTTACCAGTCTTACCTCTCCACCAGCATACTGCTAAAAATATAGTTCCTATAACAACATGAAATCCATGAAAACCCGTTGCCATATAAAATACAGCACCATATATATTTCCTGAAAAATCAAAACTTGCATGGTGATATTCATAAATCTGCAATAAAGAAAAGCTAAAACCCAAAACAACTGTCATTGCCAAGCCTTGTACAAAACTTTCCTTATCACCCTCTTCTAAGGCATGATGCGCCCAGGTGACTGTAGTTCCTGATAGTAATAAAATTAATGTATTGATAAGTGGAATATCCCAAGGGTCAAAAGTTACTATATCTTTAGGAGGCCATACATTACCAATTAATTCTCCAGGAAATAAGCTTGCATTAAAATAAGCCCAAAACCACGCAACAAAAAACATTACTTCGGAGGCAATAAAAAGGGTCATTCCATATCTAAGGTGAATTTTAACAACGGGAGTATGGTGATTATGATCAACCGATTCTATTATTACATCCCTAAACCACATGTATACTCCATAAAATAAAAGAGCAAAACCTAAGTACATTCCCCAGGAAACTTCACTATGCAAATAATAGACAGTCCCTATTGCTAAAAATAAGCTAGAAAATGATACATAAATAGGCCAAGGACTTGGATCTACTAAGTGATAATCATGTTTTTTTTCTGCTGACATTTTTATAATTTTGATTGGTTATAGTAATCTGATGAAAAGAAAGTATAGGACATAGTTACATCTTTAATATTTTTAGTATTTGGGTCATTTACCATTTCTGGATCTAAATAAAAAGTCATTATATATGTTGCTTTTTCACCTGCTTTCAACGCTTGCTTTTCAAAGCAAAAACAGCCTAATTTGCTATAATATTTACCAAAAGATGAGGGAGATACATTAAAAGCAGCTACACCATAGGTTGTTTCATCCCCATAATTCTCTACTTCAAATTCGATTCGATTCACCTGACCTATGTTTACATCCATAACATTTTTTTTTACTTTAAAATTCCAAGGCAGTTTGTTTACATTTGTATCAAAGCGAACACTTACTTTTTGATCTAAAACTATATCTGGTGCTTCTTTTGATACTTGCGTAGTTCCACCAAATCCTGTTGCTCTACAGAATATATCATATAAAGGGACTGCAGCGAATGAAAGGCCTAGCATGATAAAAAAGATTCCAGCTAAAATTATAGGAGTAAGCGTTTTTTTTTGGATCATAATTGTCTGTCAAAAACTCCCACATTATAGAGAGTAAAAAAAAATAGAAATATCATGAAGGCTATTATTCCAAGCGCAGTAAGGGTATTTTTTTTTTTAGTTTTTTTATCTGGAGTCAGCATAATAATATCTTGTCTGTTAAAAATACTTTTTTAAAATTTAATGAGTATTCAATTTTTCAGTATCTTGATCATCTTCAAACTTTGGTAGCTCATCAAAAGTATGGAAATTTGGTGGGGATGGTATGGTCCACTCTAAAGTTGTAGCACCTTCACCCCAAGGATTTTGGGCTGCAGCTTTTTTCTTATAAAAAGAATAAATCAAGTTAACAAAAAATACCAATAAACCAGCAACAGCTATAAATGAACCAACTGATGATACGTAGTTCCATCCAGCAAATGCATCTGGATAATCAGCATACCTTCTTGGCATACCAGCTAAACCTAAAAAGTGTTGAGGGAAAAATACTAAGTTAACACCAATGAATGTTAACCAAAAATGTATTTGTCCTAAAGTTTCAGAATATTCATAGCCAGACATTTTACCAAACCAATAATAAAATCCTGCAAAAATTGCAAACACCGCTCCTAAAGATAAAACATAGTGGAAATGAGCAACTACATAATAAGTATCATGCATTGCAGTATCAACACCAGCATTCGCAAGAACAACACCTGTTACACCACCAACTGTAAATAAAAATATAAATCCTAACGCCCACATCATTGGTGTTTTAAATGAAATTGATCCACCCCACATTGTTGCAATCCATGAAAATATTTTAATCCCCGTTGGTACTGCAATAATCATCGTTGCAGCTATAAAATATGCTTTAGTATCTGTGCTCAAACCCACGGTATACATGTGATGGGCCCAAACGACAAAACCAACAATACCAATTGAAACCATTGCGTAAGCCATTCCTAAATATCCAAACACAGGTTTTTTTGAAAATGTTGAAACGATATGACTTATCATTCCAAAACCAGGAAGGATTAAAATATACACTTCTGGATGGCCAAAAAACCAAAATAAATGCTGGTACAAAACAGGATCTCCACCTGTTTGAGCATCAAAAAATGCGGTCCCAAAATTTCTGTCTGTTAAAAGCATTGTAATTGCACCAGCTAAAACTGGCAATGATAATAGCAATAAAAAAGCTGTAACTAAAACAGACCAAGCAAATAAAGGCATTTTGTGCAAAGTCATACCTGGTGTTCTCATATTCAAAATTGTTGTAATAAAGTTAACCGCTCCTAAAATTGAAGAAGCTCCAGCTAAGTGTAGACTTAAAATTGCAAAATCCATTGCAGGACCTGGCTGTCCAGCTTTCGAAGATAGTGGCGGATATAAAGTCCATCCTCCTCCAACACCTTGTTGACCTGG
This sequence comes from uncultured Candidatus Pelagibacter sp., assembly GCA_905612495.1. Lineage (GTDB taxonomy): Bacteria > Pseudomonadota > Alphaproteobacteria > Pelagibacterales > Pelagibacteraceae > Pelagibacter. The sequence continues at coordinate 2,330 of CAJQSF010000043.1, read as the reverse complement.
AGGGCCATCTACAAATATAGAAAGTAATAATAAAATAAATGAAGCAGGTAATAGCCAAAATGAAATATTATTCATTCTTGGAAAAGCCATATCAGGTGCACCAATCATGATTGGTACAAACCAATTACCAAAGCCACCAATCATTGCTGGCATTACCATGAAAAAAATCATTATCAGCCCGTGACCAGTAACTAAAACATTATACAAGTGATAATTTCCACCTAAAATTCCATCACCAGGGTGCATTAATTCAATTCTCATTAATACTGAAAAAGCTGTACCAATAATTCCTGCAACAATTGCAAAAATTAAATACATTGTTCCAATATCTTTATGGTTAGTTGAATAAGCCCAACGTTTCCAACCTGTTGGTGTGTGATGATCGTCGTGTGATACTGTTTGTGTATACATTCTATTTACTCACTAGTTTTTTATATTCATTTTTTTCAATTGGCTCTTTGGCAAATTTCATTTTGGCTTCTGATAACCATTCCGCATATTCTTCATCAGTTACAACTCTAACTGTGATTGGCATAAATGCGTGCTGTATTCCACATAACTCAGAACACTGACCATAATAAGTTCCAACTTTTTCAGCTTTAAACCAGGTTTCATTTATTCTTCCTGGTACCGCATCTCTTTTAACTCCAAAAGAGGGTAGCGCCCAAGCATGCAATACATCGTTTGCTGTGATTAAAACTTTAACAACTTTATTAACCGGAACAACAAGTTCATTATCAACGGTTAATAGTCTTGGTTGGTTTTCTTTTAAATCTTCTTCTTTAATCATATATGATTCAAAGATAATATTTTCATCAGGATATTCGTATCCCCAGTACCATTGGTAACCAACAGCTTTAATTGTAAGGTCAACTTTTGGGATTGTATCTTGTTTATATAAAATCTTAAATGATGGAACTGCCATTACTATTAAAATTAAACATGGAATTAATGTCCACAAAACTTCTACAGCTACATTATGAGTAGTTTTTGATGGGACTGGATTTTTTGATGCTCTAAATCTTATGCAAGTGTAAATCATAAGAAATAAAACAAAAACACTAATAGCAATAATTACTGGAAGCAGAAGGTTGTTATGGAAACTAACAATATCTCTCATACTTTGAGAGGCTGCATCTTGAAAACCGAGTTGCCACTGCTTAGGCTGATCGGCTAACGAGCTAGTAGCATAAACAGTTGTTAATAAAATAAATAAAAAATTTTTCATAAGTCACCCACTATATAAAGTGTCTTTCAAAAAATTAAACTTTAGTTATCGCGACAAAATATCAATTAACCATGTAATTAACAATTGATAACGCTGAAATTACAGCAGTTTCAGATCTTAATATATTTTCATTTATTTTGATTGGCTGAACACCCTTAAAGGCAAGAATCTGCTCTCGTTCCTCTTCCGAAAAGTCACCTTCAGGACCAATTACAACACAAGTTGGATTGCTAGTTAACTTTTCTGAATCTATCTTTTTATTTTTAGAATTTAAATCTGTGAATATTAGATCTATTTTTTTATTGTTTAAAAAATCTTTTAAAGACTGTGGCTCTTCAATGGATGGTACATTAATTCTATTAGATTGTTCAGCAGCTTCTATAATTACTTTTTCTAATCTTTCTTTGTTAATTTTTCTAACTATCGTTCTATCAAATATAATTGGTAAAAATTTAGTCACTCCTAACTCTGTAGATTTTTGAATCATGAAGTTAAAATAATTTGATTTAATAGGTGAAAAGGCTAACCATAATTCTTTGGTGCTTTCTTTTTGTCTTAATTGTTTTGTAATATTAAATTCAACTATACTCTTAGATAAAGTTAAGATTTTTGCTTCCCACTCACCACTGCTATTAAATAAAGAGAAAACTTCACTCACTTTAACTCTCATTACTTTGCTTACATAATGTGATTGTGATTTATCAAGGTTGGCAGTTAAATTAAGTGATAAACTTTCTTTAAAAAATAATCTAATATTACTCATTGAGTTTAATTTAATTTATGAAAAATATTAAAGCAATAATTTTTGATGCATATGGCACTTTATTTGATGTCAATTCTGCAGCTGAAAAATGCAAAGATAAAATTGGTAATAAGTGGGAAGGTTTTGCAAATTACTGGCGAACTACTCAGTTAGAATACACCTGGCTTAGAAGTTTAATGAATAGACATAAAGACTTTTGGCAAGTTACAGAAGACAGTTTAGATAAATCAATGAAGGCATTTGAAATAGACGCTTCAATGAGAAATGAATTATTAGATCTTTATAAAATACTTTCTACTTTTTCAGAGGTACCAGAAGTTTTAAAAAAACTTAAAGATA
>CAJQSF010000042.1 GCA_905612495.1 uncultured Candidatus Pelagibacter sp. | reverse complement strand
GTTATTTAAGTTGGCAAAATTTACATTAATACCTGAGACTGGATTTAGGCTATCAAATAAGAATTTATTATTAGATGCAAGTTTTGTTTTTGAAAATATTTCAATTGTGGGGTAATTTTTTTTTAATGCTGATAAGTATTTTTTAAAATCTTTATTATTTCTATCTATAATATTTTCTAAATAATTTTTTTTTGAAATCCTAGTAAGTTCTATTAAATATTTTTCGTGGAAAATAGGGTCATCAAAAAGCAGATCCAAAAATTGTTTATGCCATGGAAATATAGCTGGTTCTGAGTTGAACGCCCATAAACTTAATTTAGTATGATCATGATGCATAGCATGAACTTCTCGAGACACTGGTTCTAATAACTCTGTAATTGGGTTATAATAAAATTTTATATCTTTCCAATCAAAATCTAATGATGCAAAGACCGCTTTGATAGCCATAAGCTTTGCTAATTGATCTAGATCAAATACTTTTTCTGCTTTTAATTCTTTTTTTCTAAAACCTTCAAGAAGATTTATGCCTTTATTTAAATAAATTTCTTGAATAGTATTTTTCTGACTTTCCTTAAATCTAGTTGGTTTTATTTTTGCAGTCCAAAAAAATTGATGAATATCATTAATACCTAAATTATCTATATTGTTGACTTCTTCAATCCATAATTCTTTATCAAAACCGATGATGGGACCTTCTCTTCTTCTATTTTTTTCAATTAATTCTTTAGAAATTTGTTCTATCAAGATGTAAACACCAAGGTCATTACCATTAACTACAAGATTAATAAATTTTACTTCATGAGCTATCAATTTTTCTTCTTTTAAAACAATATGAAACAACCATTCATACAAATAAGAAATTGTTGCGGGGTGCTGCACGGCAAATCTTTTTAAACCATATATATTGTCATCTTTATTTTTAGTCTTAATCTTAAAAGACCATTTATATGGGTGAGCCCAATGATCATCGTGTGTCCCTTTAAGTTTTAACTTTACATCAATCTGTCTTTCATCTAGTTGAATTTTAGCTGGTATCCATTTTACAAACTCATCTTTTAACCTGCCGTATTCAATTGCTTTTTCTCTAGATTTCATAATTTTTTGATAATTTTCATATTTTATATCTATTGTAATTTTATCAATTTTATTAAAATTTGAAAAAATTTTAATTGAAGAGAATTCTATAAATTCTTTAAACGATTTTTGGAGATATAATCTTGTATCATACCTTTCTGACCATATACCTAAAACAAAAACAAATAATATTATTAATGAATAAAAAAATAATTTTAATTTTTTGATTACTTTTTTTTGTTCTGGCTTATTTTTTTTTAATATAATTTTCATTTAAATCCCCATCACAGCTTTAATGGAATTTATATATTTTGAATTTCTACTAGCTCTAAATGGTATATTATGTAAAAGATTTTCTATTTTATTATAAGAGGATCTTTCAAATTTTACCTCTAAAATAATATGATTTTGTATCATAGCCTCTTTATTTAAGTTAATTTTATCACTATTCCTCTGGTTAAATACTTTCATATTTCTATCAATCGTTATTCTGTATTTCTTGTCACTACTTATAAAGTACTCTCTTTCGTATTGATTAACTATTTGAGGAATATTATTTTTCTCAAAAAAAATTTTTGTCCTAAAAGGTAAATGTTTACTAATTGTGCTCTTTATTGTATTCAAATTTTTATTGTTTTCTAATCTTAATTTTTCAATTTTATACCTTTCTTTCCATCCATATATATTTCTTTTAAACTTTAACTCTAAGTTGCCAAAATTATTTTCATTAAAATTACCAAACCATCTAAATCTTGTTTTAATTCTAGAAGAGTGACCGTAAATATTATCTTTGTAGGCATCTAAATTATTTGTGTCAAAGTAGAGGTTATTTACTATTCTATCTCTATATTCTTTTTTAAAATTATAATTATTTGATTTTAACCAACTTATAATAACTGGATAATTAACATGGTATGATGCAAATTTTACTTCACATCTTTCACCTTGGTTTATCGCAATCATTAGATGCTTGGCACTTGATTTTGATCTATATAATTAATAGATATTTTAGGAAAAGATTTATTAAGTTTTCCTATAGTCTTCTCTAGCATGGATACATTATCTATAGCAATAATATAAGTTGATTGAAAAAAATTATCTTTTACATCAAGTTGTCTTAAATCAAAATTTTTTAATTCTTCAGAGAGAATGATGTTTATTTTTTTTGAAATTTCGTCTTTCTCTATATTTTTGATTTCTGAAAGTTCTATTGTTAAGTACATATTTTTTTCTATTTTATTTCTAGATTTAAATTTAGTAACTGAAACAGCTATTAATATAAATAACACAGCTACTAGAGTAACTACTGTTTGATTGGCACCAAGTCCCAACCCAGTAGCTATACATATAAATAGATATGCTAATTCTTCAGGCTCTTTTATTGGGGTTCTAAATCTAACAATTGAAAGTGCTCCAACAAGTCCCAAAGATAGAGCTAACGAAGACTTTACAACAGAAATTATTAAAACAGTTGTTAAAACTATAAATGGAAAGATATTACTAAATTCTTCTCTATTTGTAATTGTTGAACCAAATCTTCTGTAGTGAATTTTTATTAGAATAGAAACTAAAACTCCTACTGCTAAATTTATTAACAGAGAGTTTAGTGATAATGGTGCCTGATCAATATTGAATTCTTTTAACATAATAAGAAATTATATTTTTGTAACAGTTATAGTCAATGTTTAATAGAAAATACACATCTTAACAAATATTTAATCGGGAACGAGAACTCTACGAAACTCTATGATGTTCTTTTTGGCCGTTGGGAACTCTATGGGAACTCCAATACCAGTGAACATTGAGCAACTTTTCATAACTACATTTCTACTTTCGTTTAGAACTGTTTCTTATTTGGGATTGATTATTATTACTTATTGAACTAAAAACTGATCAAGAAACTTAATGCCCTTGTAGCTCAGCTGGTAGAGCAATTGATTTGTAATCAATAGGTCCGCGGTTCGACTCCGTGCGGGGGCACCACACAATCCTTTACTTATTTCACTTTTTGAATCTTAAGAAAAAAATCTATAAAAAAAAATTGTAGAACAAAGACTATACAAAGGAAGAAAGTAGAACTCGTTTTAGTTATTTTGTAGTTACTTTTAAATAACCAATGTTTGGGTGGTTTATCACAAAGAAAGTTAGATTGTTTTTTATCTAAAAAGATTTATTTGCATTAAATTTTAAACTATTTTGATGTCCTAAACCATTTTTATCAATTCTTTCTAAAGTGGATGATATATTCCAATCATTTCTAAAATTCCAATCAAATCCAGTCTCTGCCCGAATAATAGTTGAGAAATGTTTACTAATACTTTTGCTATATTGATTAGAGGGGCTTGAGATATAATTTGCTTTTAAATTAGAAGCTTCAGTCAGATCTTCCGTTATATCAATTCTTAAATATGGAATAAATTTTGAATTTTTCAAATCTATTTTAGACTCTATTAAGGATCCTATAGAAAGAGAATAAGATTTTAGATCACGATCATCAAATTTTAATTTTAAATTACTGTCACCTTTTTCTGAATAAGAGTCAAACATGCTATAACCAAAATTTACTATGGAATAATTGTTAAGATTAATTAATTTATAATTTTTTTTGAAATTATACTTAATTGCACCAAAAGCTTGTTTACTTTTCAATTCACCCGTAACTTTAGTCTTATTTGTAACATCAACAATTCTTGTAGTTGCTTGTTTTGTTTTCCCAAATCCTATGAAAGTATCTAAATAGTTTTCATCATCAGCTTTCCAAGTGTTATAAAATGATAATGTTGAATTATCAGATTTATACTTAGTTCCATTTGTACTAACCTCTACATCTTCAGTTTCATCCCTTAAAGCAAACCCTAATAAGGAATTATCACTCAAGTCTAAATCTGCGCCAACTGTAAATCCATTAGATTTATTTTTTCTACCTAATTGACCAACACTAAAGTTAAGACCTCCTTGAGATATTGAGCCTGCACTCCACATAACCCATTTTTTAGGCTTTAAACCAAATTCTTGTTTCATATATTTTGAAAGTGGTAGTTCAGTAATAAATTTTTCTATATTTTTCTCTGTAAGATTAAATCCTTTTTTATCAGAAACTTCTTTAGAGTATTTTTGTAGATAATGTTTTGCTAGTTTGGCATGAGTATGATTATCTACTCCTTGATCAATGAGTGACAATCTAAAATCATTTAACTGTAAACCTTTGTTATCCCCGGTTCTTCTGAACTGTTCCATTCGATCCATAATAGAATTAGTCGAATTAAACATATGTCTTTTCATGCTCTCAGTTTGAGCTTCCACTATTCCAGATAATTGTTTGTCATTAAATGCTTGGTGCGTACTTCCACTTGCTTCTAAAGATTCTATTGTTAATATTGTTAATCCAGAAGTTGTTGCTGTTTCACCTGCAGTTCCTCCATATTCAATAATGTAATAATCTACACTTGTTGAATTACATGGAAAATCATTCCACTCTCCATCACTTCTCATGTGCGCACAATCTTCTTCTCCAGTTGTATTGCTGCTGTGATCGTTGGGTTCGGCATTTCTCCAATTATTATAAGAGTAACCAGTAGCTACTGTACAATCACTATCTGCAGCATTAGCTTTACCGCTAATTGCTACTTGACAAAAAAAAGTTTTTCCGTTGTCAGGACCTGATATCCATTCCCAAGTTCCTTCGGTTACTGAATGAGAGTTTGAAGTTAATGAGGCTTTGTCAGAACCACCAATCCAAGCATTTTGATTCACTTTTGCATTTAAAAAATTATTTTCTGCTTCTGAAGTTATACTAACAAGATAACCAGATAATCCATTATATGTAGATCCTTCAGCTGCTGCTATTGAATCTGTAAAAGAAATCTCATCATCGTTAACTATTTTATAATAATGACCATTTGCTGAATTATAATTATTACCAGCAGGTGTTATCGAAAGTGTAACAGTTGGTGATCCAGTAGATCCATCACCTTTAAAAGATAAAGTAGCTAGAGCAGCATTTATTTCAGCCTGAGTTCCTATAAATCCTATTTCAGGATGATCACTAGCTTCTAATTTGCAATTAGTAGGTTCACTGGAATTATCTGCAGTATAATCACAATACCCAGAAGCTTGTTCCAAACCTGTGGTAGTTGTAACAATTAAAGTTCCAGCTGATGCAACAATAGTTGCTAATAAATCTGTTGCCGTATATCCACTGATACTTGGTGTTGTTCCTGAAGAAGATAATAAAACAAAAGCAGTGGTATCAGCTGTCAAACTTGACGGCATCGTTATAGTTTCGGCTGTAACGTAATTAAAATTTGCAAAGATATTTAGAACTAACGCAAATATTAATCTTTTCATAATTAGTTAATATTTAACATAATAAAAAATATGTTGAAGTAAAATTGTAGTGAAAATTCTTTGAACAACTTGATGGGAGTCTAGAAGTAAGTAATATCAATAGTTAATGAAAGGATAATTTGTTAGCTTGTTCATTTGTAATCAATAGGTCCGCGGTTCGACTCCGTGCGGGGCAGCATAATTTGAAACAATCTCAATAATTATTTAGAATTATATTTTTATAAAACTATAAAAATTTACTCCTATCATAACCCTATTTTTGTTTCCGTTATAAGTTGCTGAATGCATCCGACCGGCTTCAAAGATAACTATTGTACCTTCAGAAGGTAAAATTTCTTCTTCAGGATTGTGAAGTTTTAAAATACCTGGTTCACTACAATTTTGATCACCTATAGACACGTAGTAAGTAAGACTATATTTTTGATTAATTAATCCACTTGTTTTATCGAAAGCATTTGCGTGTTTATGCGGTGTAACACCACTTCCTGATCTTAAAATATTAAAAAAAGATTCTTTGATGTAGACATCTGATTGAATAACTTTACTCATAATACTAATTAAATCTTTTTTTACATTTTTTATGACTGAGGACTGGTCATCAAATAAATTGAAGTCGGAATGTTTGCCATTTCCAAAACGAGCATCTTGAAAATTATTTTTATCAATTTCTCCAGCTTTAATTTCATTCAGTCTAGCAAGAAGCTCTGGTTCTATACTTCTTTTATATATAAATGGATTTGGTTTTAATTTAAATTCAGACCTTAAAGTAATTAGTTTTTTTATTTCATGAATATTTTTTTTTGGAAAAATATTTAATAATAGTTTTTTTTGTTTTGATATTATATCTAAATTTTTATGTGCCTCGACTAGTTCAGGTTTAAGTTCTAAAGTTTTTATAAAATTTATTTCAGCTTCGTCTAATTTTCCGAGATCTTTAAAGGTATTGCCTAAATTATAGTATGCTTCAGCAAAGTTAGGATTAATTTTTAATGTTTTTTTATAATTAACTTCAGCTTCGTCTAATTTTTCAAGTTTTCTCTGCGTGTTAGCTAAATTGTAATAAGCTGCTGTAAAATTGTATTTAATTTCTGTAGCTTTTTTGTAACTTATTTCAGCCTCATATAATTTCCCAACTTTTTGTAAGATGACACCTAAATTGTAATGTGCTACTGCATTATTAGAATTAAGTTTTACAAATTTTTGACACGAGATTAATTCCTCATTGAATTTTACTTGTTCGGTAATGTTATTTGGAGCCATACTCATTTATGAAAATTAAATATAAATTTACGGGAATAATTACCGTAATAACAGTATCAATGAAAGAAAAACAAATAAAATATAAAATAATTATTTAATAACAATTGATTTGCAATCAATAGGTCGGCGGTTCGACTCCGTGCTGGGGCACCATCAAAAACATTATCCTGTCTAAATAATCTAGTGATTTTAAAAGAAATATGATCGGAACATTTGAGAGCAAAAATATACAAGGAGGAAAAGTGAAACTTGTATAAATAGCTGCAAGTGTAATATATTTTCCAACTCCAACCGTTCGATAGATGTTCTCTATTTGAAACTTTTTATTGTAATCAAAAAAAAACTTAAACATTAATCATAGGGCTTTGTTTATTAGTTTTTTTAATTTTGATAAATCAATTTTGTAGTTAGAATTATGATTCTTTTTTTCATCGCCAATTAAAAATCCATAACTACACCCGATTAATTTTGACACAACACACCACGTATTGTTTATTTGAGATGGTGCTTGAAGTTCAATTATTTTGGAACTTTTCTTGGCAAAAAGTAAATGAGAACCTCCCGATCCATGAGTTAGAACTATAATATCCGCACACCTAAAATGATTTATTTGATCCTCTAGTTTCATTTCACTTAGTATTAGAGTTTTAAAATTATATTTTTCCAAGAAATTAGATATTTCTTTATCGTTTATAATTTTTCTATGACTTGCATCACTCCTAGAAATATAAATTCTTTTAATTCTTGTATTTTTTTTCTGAATATTATTTAAAAATTTTTTTCTTAACCAATTAATCAAAGGTTTAGAATAAGCCGGTGGAGAAGGTATAGTTGGAATTAAAATATTTTTTGCATTGAATGATTTTCCATTTGTATAAATAATCTTATTTTTTATCTCAAATATTTTAAACATATCTTTTTGGTATTTATTTAGTGGCTTCCTAAGTATAAGTGGATAATTTTTAAGTTTAGGAATTTTTTCAATAAAATATAATTTAGACATTGTATCAAATATCCAATGAAAAAAATTATCTTCAACGATGGGACTGAGAAGGATTGCTTTTTCTTTAATATTTAATAATTTTTTTTCGATAGAGTAAATTTTTATTCTTTTATAAATATTGGTATTTTTAATTTTAATTTTTGCTAAATGAAAATTATGGCGTAAGGGCCACCTATTCAATCTAAAATTAAACCATGAGTCATCTCCATATATTTCTGCTATCGATAAATTTTTATTTATTAAAGTTAAGAGGGAATTATCTTTTATTGTTACATTTTTTAAATTTATAATTATTGACCCTTCAATATTATTTTTTTGTTTTGTTAAAGATTCGAAGCTTCTACCAATAGTGTCATGCGAAATAAACTTTTTATAGTTTTCATCATTTATATAATAATCTACTTTAGATAATTTTAATTCACTGGGTGGAAAAAGTTCTGTCCAAGTGTTTGGGCTAATTAATATTTTATTAGGATTTGATAACCTTTTAAAAAAAGATTTTATTTTTATAAATTCGAATGTATTAAAATTTGTATTATAGATGATTGATAGTCTTTTGTGTGTTTTTAATTTATTATATTTTTTTATAATATTAGTAAAATATTCCATTATTAATTCTTTTTTGCCTTTATAGTCATATTTAAACCATTACTATTTTTAGTTATTTGATCATATTTTTCACATATAATTGACATATCATTTTCACTTAATAAATTTTTCAGCAATCTCATAGAAAAGCATACTTTGTGCCAATCATACTGAGAAGTTTTTTTCGTATCCCATAAAGATTTTCCTTTTTCCCAAAAAACACCAGCAAACAATAAATAGTTTAATTTTTCTTCATTTATTATTTTTTTTGTAAAAGCATCAATTATTAATTCAAGACAAGGAGTTGTAATTACTAGAATTCCATTAGATTTTAGTAGATCTGACCAATCTTTAATCCAATTTTTAGCTGTAGGCAATCCAACATGCTCTAATACATCTTTTGCATAAATTTCATCAATACTAGAATTTAAAAATTTATTTTTAAGATTAGAAATATCCATTGAAATTATATCCTTATTTTCAGTAACAGCATCTATGTTTAAATATTCTTTTTTTATATACTCACCACATCCTAAATTTAATCTTACAGGATTATGTATGATTATTGGAGTATTGGTAAATTTTTTGTAATAACTTGAGTCATTGAAATATACACCATCTTTTGAAATATTTTTAAAAGTAACTTTATTTTCATAATCTATAGATTTTTGATATATTTTATTATGCGCTAGAACATAATCCCAAACAGCTTTAGTCAAAAGAACTGGCGCAGTAAAGTTTACTATTGCTAAATGAGCAGATTTAAATTCTTTATTTAAAAAAAATGCATAATTTTTTTCAATTAGCTCTATCGCAGACATCAATATTGGGTGATTTTTTTTGTATATAAGCAACCATTGAATAACTAAATTTTCCGGATGCATTATTTCTTTATTATCTTTAGGTAAATTTTTTAAAAAACTATAATCTGGCGTATATTCTTCGAATATTTGTGAGCTAATTGTATTTTTTTCATATGAAATAACTTCATCTGCATCATCTGGAATAGAATTTAAATCAAATTCTATAGAAGAGTCAAAATCAAGATATACACCACCATAATGATAAAGAATACAATATCTCCAAATGTCTGCTTTAGATGCGCCAAAAATACTATCCTTATAAATTTTATAAATTTTTCTATGACTCCAATTTTTTTCCATATATTCGTCCATATCTAAATCGTCAAAAAAATAGAAATTAAATTCAGGATTTTTTTTTCTAAATATCGAATATTTGTGATCATGTGAAATATCAACCTTACTTGACTTATAAGTTTGAAAAAAATTAAATTCTATTTTTTTTGATTTTATTTTTTTTTTTGCAGGATAGAATTTATCAACAGAAATAGTTTCAATTTTTTTTTTTGTTTTTAATTTGTTTATAATTTTTTTAATAATATTTTTAATCATTAATTCTTACTGTTATCTCACTTCTTTTTCTAAAATTGAAGACTCTGCCAGCAAACTTTATTAAAGATATTTTGGAAGTTACAAAAATAATTGTTTTATATATAATTTTTTTCATAATTAATTCTAAAGATAGTTTTTAGGATTATTTTTGCGTAAGTCTATAAAAATTTATTCCAATTATAAAACTATCTTTGTTTCCATTATTAGTTGCTGAATACATTCGGTAAGTATCAAAAATAACTATCGTACCTGTAGAGCGTGAAATTTTTATGAGGATTGTATATCTTTAAAATATCTGGTAACTACAATTTTGATCTATGAATAAAATTGCCACAGATTATTTAAACCAATATTCTGGTAAAACAATTTTTTTATTATTCTCAATATTTTTTATTACCAAATCTCTTTTACTATCATCAAAATTTTCTTTTTTTTTAGCAATTGACTTATTAAGTAGTGTTACTTATAAAATGTTTGGAAAAACTATTCCTTGAAAATTTGACACACCACAACAATTATTTGGGTGTAAATAAAAAACATCAAAATTTTTTTTTATTTTTTTTAAGCATGAAATAAAATATTTGTGAAAGACTTGATTATTAACTGCAGTTAAATTGTGTAATTCAATAACTAAAATTTTAAACTTATCTAAATTTTTTTCAGTGATTGCATGTAATAATTCATACTCTCCACCTTCAATATCAATTTGCATAATCATATTTTTGGCAGCATTTGGTGCTGAATTCTCAATCCATGAATTAACATCAATAGACTGATCAACACTATAAGATTTAATAAATTTTTTTTTCATATTGGAAATTTTTTAAATCTTTTAGGGCATCGTAACTGTAGTCTGCTATAAAAGATTTTATATTATATTTTTCCAACTCTTTCTCAAATGATTAATTTCCACCATATCCTGCTGAAAAACAGTATTCTATATCATTGAGAATTTTGGGTAGTATATACGACCCATCTTTCGACCCACCCAAATGAATTAAATCATAACCAAGGTTGTGAGGTTTTAATAAATTTATGACTTCTAGTATATTTTTTTTATCTAAATTTCCATATGTTGATAAATTCAACCTTCATAAAATACTCTTTACAATTTTTTTGATTATAATTAGTTCAATAATTACTAGTTTCTTTCTTGATAATGTATTTTTTATTTCTAATAGTGATCTTTATTATTGAATGCTTGCTTGAGATTCATCACCAACTTTTGAAATTTTCTCTACCTCAACCCATTCCACTCTTTTTAATTCTTTAGTTAAAGCTATTTTTAAAACCTCGTCTGCATGTTCAACTGGTGTGATTTTAATATCAGTAATAATTTTTGATGGCATATCAACTAAGTCTTTTTCATTTTCTTTAGGAATAATAACTTGTTTAATTCCAGCTCTATGCGCTGCTAATAATTTCTCTTTTAGTCCACCAATTGGTAAAACTTGTCCTGTCAAAGTTACTTCGCCCGTCATAGCAACATCTCTTCTTACTGGGTTGTTAGTGATCGCTGAAACTATAGATGTGACCATTCCGATACCTGCAGATGGTCCATCTTTAGGTGTGGCACCTTCTGGGACATGGATATGAAAATCTTTTTTTTCAAATAAAGGTGGAATAATTCCATAGTCTAAACTCTTAGATCTAATAAATGATTTGGCTGCTTTAATTGATTCTTGCATTACTTCACCAAGTTTCCCTGTGATTTGCATTCTACCTTTACCCGGCATAATCACAGTTTCAATTTTTAAAATTTCACCACCATACTCTGTCCAGGCTAAACCAGTAACAACACCAATTTTATCTTCGTTTTCAAGCTCACCAAATTTAAATTTTTGTATACCAAGATAGTCTGACAAGTTTTTTAAATCAATTTTAACTTCTTTTTCTTCACCAGTAACAACTTTTTTAACAACTTTTCTTGCGATCTTTGAAATTTCTCGTTCTAAGTTTCTTACACCAGACTCTTTGGTGTAGCTTCTAATAATTTCTTTAATAATATCTGCAGATAGTGTCATTTCTTTTTCTTTAACACCGTTGTCTTTAATTTGTTTTGGTAGAAGGTATTTGTTTGCAATATTAATTTTTTCATCTTCGGTATATCCAGCTAATCGGATAACTTCCATTCTGTCTAATAGCGGTGGTAGTATATTTAATGTATTTGCTGTAGTTACAAACATAACATCAGATAAATCATAATCTACTTCTAGATAATGATCGTTAAATGTTGCATTTTGTTCTGGGTCTAACGCTTCTAATAAAGCCGAAGATGGATCACCTCTATAATCATTCCCAATTTTATCTATTTCATCAAGAAGAATTAAAGGGTTTTTAGTTCCTGCTTTCTTCATCATTTGAATAATTTTTCCTGGTAAAGATCCGATATACGTTCTTCTGTGACCTCTAATTTCAGCTTCATCACGCATACCACCAACAGAAACTCTCACAAACTCTCTGTTTGTAGCTTTAGCAATTGATTTACCTAAAGATGTCTTTCCAACACCTGGTGGGCCAACTAGGCATAGAATTGGACCTTTAATCTTTTCCATTCTTTTTTGAACCGCTAAAAACTCAATAATTCTTTCTTTTACTTTCTCCAAACCAAAGTGATCCGCATCTAGTACTGCTAGCGCTTTCTTAAGATCCATGGCAACTTCACTTTTTTTAAACCAAGGAAGGTCTATCATCCAATCAAGGTAGTTTCTAATAACAGTAGCTTCTGCTGACATGGGGCTCATGTTTTTTAATTTTTTAAGTTCTGCCATACATTTTTTTTCCACATCTTTTGGCATTTTACATTTTAAAATAGATTTATTCAGGCTTGATGTTTCATCTTTACCATCTTCAATCTCACCTAGCTCTTTTTGAATGGCTTTAAGTTGTTCATTTAAATAATATTCTCGTTGCGTTTTTTCCATTTGAGTTTTAACCCTACCTCTAATTCTTTTTTCAACTCCAATAATACTTGTTTCGTTTTCCATAATTTTAATTATAGAATTTAGTCTTTTTTTAACATCGATTGTTTCGAAGATTTGTTGTTTTTCAGAAATCGTTGCTGTTAGATGAGAGGCAATATTATCAGCAATATGAGATGCCAACATTAACTTTTTAATATTATTAATAGTTTCACTTGAAACTTTTTTATTGATTGATGTTAGTTTTTCAAGTCTTCTAACTGCTGTCATCGCTAATGGAATTAAATCTTCATCTTTTGTAACGACATCGTGTAGATGGGCATATTCACACACAATAAACTTATCATTATCTTTAAAATCTAAAATCTTAACTCTTTTACTTCCTTCAACTAGCACTTTTACTGTGCCATCAGGTAATTTTAATAACTGTAGAATATTCCCTTCACAGCCATACGTAAAGAGATCTGTTTTTTTTGGATCATCTACTTCTGAATTTTTTTGTGTAACAAGAACTATTTTTTTGTCCTTTTTCATTACCTCATTTAAAGCTGAGATAGATTTATCTCTCCCGACAAATAGCGGTATAACCATATTAGGGAATACAACAATATCTCTTAAAGGTAATAATGGTTTTTCAATTTTAACATCCATTATTTAAATATGGATATTAAATCTAATATTGCAATAGCTATTTATGGGTTATTAACGCTAAATTAAGCCGCAGATGTTTTGTCTGTCTTTGTTTTGGTATTATTTTTTGAGTGAACTAATATGGGCTGAGTTATACCTTTGGCTGCACTAGCATCAACGATCACTTCTTCAACGTTATCTTGGCTTGGTAAATCATACATAGTTTTTAATAAAATATTTTCTAAAATTGATCTAAGCCCTCTTGCTCCAGTTTTTTTGTTAATTGCTTTTTGAGCAATTTCTTTAATAGCGTTATCTTTAAAATTTAGCTTCGCTCCATCTAGTTTAAATAATTCTTGATATTGCTTAATTAATGAATTTTTTGGTTCTTGTAGTATTTTAACTAATGATTTTTCATCAAGATCTTCTAGGGTTGCTATCATGGGTAGTCTTCCAATAAACTCAGGTATGAGACCATATCTTAATAGATCTTCGGGCTCTAAACTTTTCATCCATTCACCTGTTTTTTTGTCATCTGTTTTTTTCACATTCGCGCCAAATCCAATCGAAGTACCTTTGTCTCTTTGAGAAATTATTTTATCTAGACCAGCAAAAGCTCCACCACAAATAAATAAAATATTAGTTGTATCTACCTGCAAAAATTCTTGTTGGGGATGTTTCCTTCCACCTTGAGGTGGAACACTTGCAACAGTTCCTTCCATGATCTTTAATAAAGCTTGTTGAACACCTTCACCTGAAACGTCTCTAGTAATTGATGGATTTTCAGACTTTCTACTAATCTTATCAACTTCATCAATGTAAACAATTCCTCTTTGAGCTTTTTCAACATTGTAATCTGCAGCCTGTAATAGTTTTAAAATAATATTTTCCACATCCTCACCAACATAACCCGCTTCAGTTAATGTGGTTGCATCCGCCATGGTAAAAGGTACATCTAGAATTCTAGCTAATGTTTGGGCTAATAAAGTTTTACCACAACCTGTTGGGCCAACTAGAAGAATGTTAGATTTAGAAAGCTCGACTGTTTTACTAGTTTTACTTTCATAATTGAGTCTCTTGTAGTGATTATGTACTGCAACTGATAAGACTTGTTTAGCATGCGGTTGACCAATAACATAATCATCTAGCACAGCGCAAATTTCTTTGGGTGGTGGTAGTCCATCTTGATGTTTAACAAAGTTGTCTTTACTTTCTTCTTTAATAATATCCATGCAAAGCTCAACACACTCATCACAAATAAATACTGTGGGTCCTGCAATTAATTTTCTAACCTCATGTTGACTCTTGCCACAAAATGAACAGTAAAGAATATTTTTATTATTAGTAGTCATAAATTTTATAACGAATCAATTAAGGTACTTTAATATAGAAGAGCAATACTAATCAAGTGTAGGTTTGGTAGTTCCTCAAGATGTTGTGTGTTAAGACCTGTTTTCTACTACTGCGTCTATTAAACCAAAGTCTTTAGCGACTTCCGGTGTCATGAAATTATCTCTCTCAAGTGCTTTTTTGACATCATCAACAGATTTACCAGTATGTTTAGAATAAATTTCATTAAGTCTTTTTTTTAATGCTAAAACTTCGTTAGCATGTATTTCGATATCTGTTGCTTGACCTTGAAAACCAGCCGATGGTTGATGGACCATTATTCTAGAGTTAGGTAAAGAAAATCTTTTACCTTTTTTTCCTGCTGCTAATAAAAAAGAACCCATTGAAGCTGCTTGACCAATGCATAAAGTTGAAACATCTGGTTTGATATATTGCATTGTATCATAAATACCTAAGCCAGCAGTAACCAGTCCTCCAGGACTATTAATATATAAATTAATTTCTTTTTTTGGATCTTCAGATTCTAAAAATAAAAGCTGAGCAGTAACCAAAGATGCTACATTGTCATTAATGGGACCAACTAAAAAAATTATTCTTTCTTTTAGAAGTCTTGAATAAATATCATAAGCTCTTTCACCTTTGTTGGTTTGCTCCACCACCATAGGGACTAAGTTGTTCATCTGTTCAGAAAATTTTATTGTCATGAGTTGATTCTCTTAACTTATACAACTTGTGATTACTTTATGCTAACTTATTTTGCTTTAGTTTCTTTGGATTTTGTAGTTTTTGGCTTAGCTGTATCTTTTTTAGCATCTAATTTTTTTTCTTCGGGATGGTCATGATCATGGTTGTGATCGTGGTTGAGCTCTTGTTTTTGATGTTCTTTTAAAATTTTTTCAGCTTCTTCTTTCGATATTTCTTTCTTATTGGGCTTTGCTTTTGTTTTAATTAAATCAATAATTTTTTCCTCGTAAACAGTTCCCCTTAAGCTTGCTAACGCAGATGGGTTTTTTTGATAGAACTCCATAACCATTTTCTCTTGGCCAGGCATCATTCTAAGTTGCTTTTGAACTTCTGCTTGAATTTCTTGCTCAGTAACTTTTATTTTATTCTGCTCACCAAATTCATTTAGAATTAATCCAACTTTAATTCTTTTCTTTGCCACATTCTCAAAATTTTTTCTATTTTTTTTAGCATCCTCTTCACTCATGCCTTGAGCTAATATCTTAACTTCTTCATCTACTAAATTAGCTGGAATTTCATCAACTTTAAAATTTTCAATTTCTTTTAAAATTTGAGTTTTGGCTAATTTATCTAAAGAATTTTTATACTCATCATTGATCTGTTTCGTAACTAAGGATTTTAGATCAGCAAGGTCTTTTGCCCCTAAGTTCTTTGCAAAATCCTCATCAATTTTTACATCTTCAGATTTTTTTACAGCTATAATTTTGCAGACAAAGTTAGCTTTTTTCTTTGCAAATTCTTTTTGTGGATAATTTTCTGGAAGTAATGCCTCTACTAATTTTTCATCATTTTTTTTAACACCAATCAACTGTTTATCAAATCCTTTAATAAATAAATCTTTACCCAGGATCAATTGTGTGCTTTTTCCTTCATTACCAGTAAAATCTTTTCCATCGATTGTAGCTTTGTAATCAAAAATAACTGAGTTACCATCAGCAGCCTTAACATCATCAGCAACATCTTTGAAGTTATTCTGACTCTTTGCTATTTCTTTAATTCTTTTATCAGTTTCACTTGCATCAATTTTAACTGAATATTCATCAAATTTTATATTATCTACTGACTTAAGCTCAACCTTGGGAAGCTCTGTTACAGAAATTACATATTCTAAATCTTTATCCACGCCATAAGTTTTTAAATCAAGCTTAGGCTGGCCTGCTGGCTTTATCTTATTATCATCTAATGCCTTAACGGATGTGTCTTTAAGAACTTTATCTAAGACTTCACTAAAAATTGCCTGTCCAAATTGTCTTTTTAAAATTTCTTTTGGAACTTTTCCAGGTCTAAATCCTTTTAGGTTAACAGTATTTTTAATTTCCTCATACTTTTCGTCCATATGAGCGTTCATAGTTTTCTTATCTATGAATACTTTAACTTCTTTATTTAAACCTTTTATATTTTCTACTGTTACTTTCATAATTTTAAAACTTTCTGGTAGGCGAAAAAGGACTCGAACCTTCACATCTTTCAATACTGGTTCCTAAGACTAACCAATCTCGAATAAACCACACCCACTTTACTTTTCTTAAACTTTCTGCAACATCTTTTAGCAAATGCAACATCTCGTGCAACAAATTTTTTCCGTCTAGTATTGTTACTTCACTAGTCTTTATGGTAGGGGACAAGAGACTCGAACTCTCATGACCGAAGTCGTACGCTCCTAAGGCGTATGCGTCTACCAGTTCCGCCAATCCCCCACTTGCAAATAAACATTTATCTGGTTGTGAGTAATTAACAGTGTTCATCTTTTATATCAACCCTTTAGAGTTGTGACCATAGTTACTGTTTTGATTATCTAAATAACTATCAAACTGTTCATCTGATATTTCAGTTAATTTAACAGCTCGTTCCATACCCTTATCAGTAGTTTGAATGTAGTATTTTTGTGCTGTTTCAGTACACGCATGTCCCATCATTCTTGCTATGATTTTTGGATTAACACCTCTTTCAGCAAGTCTAGTTCCAAACATTCGTCTGGTTACATAAGGTGTAAAATCTGCAACACTGAATATGTCTCTATACTTTTTGAACAAGGCTTCTATCTTATGCTTGGAATGACCAAACATTCTTTGACTTGTTTTTGAAAGTGCAACATCTTTATATCTTGTAGCAATACTCCATGCTCTTTTAGATAAAGGAATGTTTTCACTATACTCTTTGGTTTTTTCTCTCCAAAAACAGATTGTCTTTTTCTTCCAATTAATATCTTTAATTGTAAAATTAAGCATCTCTGTTTCATATCTCATACCAACATCAACATTCCAAGCAAACTCATCAGCGAACTCATGGTCTCCACGCTTTTTCATTTCCTCAATCATGTTGTTTTCTTCCTCTTTATTTAAGACATTCTTTTTCTTAATTGCCTTAACTTTAAGGTTCTTCCAACCATAGTTAGCAACTTCTCTAGGGTCAGTGTTCATCACTTTATCTTTGTGCATCAAGCCATACTCAATAGCATAAGACGTACACACTCTAACTATCATGAACCTTCTGTTGGTACTAGAGTTGTTGTAAGTGCCACGATTATTCATTTTTCGTTCAGTAATTCTTTTCTCCATGAACAAAATAAAATTATCGTAGTTTACTCTTTGGTGCAGTTCTTCCATTGTCATACTTTTAGGAAAAAATGCGAACAGGTCACTGGCATAAATGTTTACACCTTTTTCTTGTGGTGTACCCTGCCATCTAGATTTAAAAACTAAATCGTAGACCTCTCCTATTGTTCCAACACTTTTTTGTTTAGGAGCTTTTGTACTCTCTACTCCATGAACAGCGATATGTTGAATAGCTAAAAGTTTTTCTTTTTTAGCTTCTTCTAATGCTAACTTAAACGCTTCTGTATAGTCAGCATCTGTTGCAGGATTTTTAACACTGAACTTAACAGTTCTAGCATCAGCAATCGTATGTTCCTTACCACCTGCATCAACTACTTTTTTCCTAGTCTGCACAATCAAACTATCAAACTTCTTTCCTTTACGAAGTCTAATACCTGATGGCAACATACTAGTAAGTGCAACTTGTACCATATTATTTCACTCCTTGTTTTATGTTGATTACATTTCTTATTTCTTTGGCATGTACTTGGTCTACATCTGTTGAACCAATTAAATGCTTCTGAAATTTTTTACCTGCTGTGCTTAACTTCAACCAAGTAAATCTTCTATCTGGCGAATACTGACTGTCTACATAAGTGCATAGATTTAAAGTCTCCGACAAATAACTCAATGTTCTACTCAATGATGATTGCAGTATATGTCTACCGAATATCTTTTCGTAGTTCGTTGAGATGTTTCTTGTGTTCATTGCATTTTCATTCATGCAAAGTAGTGTCTTAAAAACTGCAATGTAGTGAAATGGTATTCCATTACCATGCAGGTTTTTTCTTTGGGCTTCTTCGACTGCACTAATCTTATCTAGAAATAGTCTGTCGAAGTGAAGGTTATGAATTACCTTCTCTATACTTAGAGCCATCTTTCTCCTTCCTGTTATTGCTAAATTGCAAAACAGAATTATTATGATGGGACTGTCTGGTAATAGACACAAGAGCTTTTACTACTTCATCTCCTGCATCATACTCATCTTTAAATAATGGACATATGTTACTATCAACTTCTTCTAGTGTTTTACTAAAGGAATATTCAATAACAACTTCGCCAATTTTCAAAGATACAGACCTCTCATAATCATCTTCGAATACTTGCTTCTTGATGTATGGAAATGGTGTTGGAGATTGTCTAACTGCTCTAATAAAATAATCAAAATTATTTTTATCATTACGACATAACGCCCACACTTTACATACTCCATGTGCTAGTACCGATATTATCTGTGTTTCTAATTTAGCCATTTTTTTATACTCGTTCTTCATAAACATTATGTTATTTCCTTCCTATGCACAAGTGCAAATACTAGTGGTTTATGGCTATCTGCGAAAAAATAGATAAAGTATCTACTTATCTGCGTATTGACCCTGTTTAGTAAAACTCTAAAAAGAACTTCCATGTATGATTACTCTAGATAATCTTCTGGTGTTTCATACACAACAACTTCTGCCTTAAAAGGTGCTTCTGCAAAAGACAAAAAACTATCAACACTTTGTTTTAGTTTCTTATCTAATACTGTAGGCACAGCGTCAGTTGCTTCAACAGGTGCAGGTTGGTCAAGACCACTCCACAACATTCTAGTTATTACTTGCATGTTTTTCCTTATTGGTTTGTTTGAGTGTCTTAGAAGACACCTCAATTCCTAACTTCGAAGAAACTTCATCTCTAAATCTTTCCTCGATTTGTCTCACTCTTTCTCTAGTGATATTATACATTGTACCCAACTGCTGTAAGGTCAGCTTATTATCAGCATATATTCTATGATGAACTATTGCTTTATTCCTAGCTATCACTTGGTCATGCGTAACAGCATTACCTACTACTGGTAAGTCAGGTTGTTTTATTCTTAACTGCTGTATTTCCTCAAACTGTTTAGTTGTAAGGTTTGGATTATCAGTCTCCATTGTATTAACCATTCTTCTTAAAGCTAACTCCACAATTTGAGACTTACTTAATATAACACCATTAAACATTTGTTTTGATATTGCAGTGCATAGTTCCCATGAGCTAGTTCTCATGGAAACAGATTTGAATTTCAAGGGGTTCATTAGTGTGTTACCCCCTTCGCTAGTAAAGCATCAACTGCTAGATTAACCATTGTAGCAGGTGGTGGTGGATTTCTAAATTCATGTCCATTAGCTACACTTATATCCATAGCTATTTCCATCAATTTTGCTGTGTCTGTTTTTAGTATTTGTATAGTCTCGTAAGGACTATCAACTTTTTTCTTCTTTGGCATTTTCTTCTCCTAATCTTGTTTCTTTGGTTATGTCTAAAAAGACTTTGCCTTTTAGACGAAGAACTCAATCAAGGTAGAAAGAAACAAGTATAAAACCCTTAATTAAATTTCTTCGTCTGTATTTAATTTAGAGATTAATTATTATTTAACAATGGAACGACCACTACTTGCAGTCCTCTTTGAGATAGGATTTTTTTACCTACATTATTACAGTAAAATCAACACTGTCCTAAATGAGTTAGGATTTTTTTATTTACCTAATTCTTTTTCGTATGCAAAAGTAGCTATCATATCTGCATCACTCTCGGCTCTTTCAGTTGCTCTTGCACTAAAAAGTTTTATCCAACTGTTAAAGTCATCATTAAATCTTTTATAATCTTGCCAATCGTAATTATAAAGTTCACTCCATGCTTTTCTTTCTTTGGATATATAAAAGGCTTTCTTGGTATATTTAAGAGCCTGTTTCTTATTATTATTTGATGCTACTTTTTGGTTATATGTATTAATTAAGTCTTCAATACCTATACCCCTTCGTTCTAATTCAAACTTTTCGTATTTCTTTTTTGAACCTTTAAGTTCATTACATACCATCTCGAATAGTCTCACTGGAGATATTCCAGTAGCTTCAGCTAATGCTACATGGTTATCCATACTATCAACTATATAAAAATCTGGTTTACTTTTAGCATTTAAGTAAGCATCAGCTATATCCAATGGTCGCTTTAATTTGTTATCTTTAAGTACAGCATTAAGTCCATTACCTACTGCAACTTTTCTTTCCTTGTTAATCTGTTTGGCTATTTTGTCTGCCTGAAGTCTTGGAAATATTTGTGTAGCAGGAACTCCTCTAAATTTTGGGAAACCCTGTGCCTGAGGTAGACTTGCTATACCACCTCTCATTCTTAATTGCTTACCAAGCTCTTGATACTCTAATGCCATCTTCTTTTTGTTATTAGCTATCTGTGCTTGTAAGGTTTTACTTGCATGTTCTGTTCTGTATTCAATCTCTTTTTTATAAACTTCATCTAAAGCTAAATCTTTCCTAACTGCTTCTGTTTTGTTATAAAGTTCTTTTAATCTCTGCTCTTGTATCAACCCTGCTTTTTGAGCAAACTCTTTAGAGTATTGTAACTTTTCATTCTCTCGTTCTATTGCTAATTTAATACGTTTAAACTTACTATCATTTATATTGTTCTGTGCCTTCTGCATTAGTTCTTGCTGTCTCTTAGCATTGATATGAAAGTCCTCACTAAATCTTTTATATAACTCTAAGGCTTCAGCATTACCTTTAGATAATGGCATTCCTTTGTAAGTGTGTGGCAAATCTGTGGTCGTAGCTATGAAGAACTTCTGGGTATCTGACAGTGGTGTAATCCAATGTGTCTTAGTATATCTTTTTGTAGCACCAAGTCTTACTACTGGTTTAGTCTTTGAGTTGACTATAGCTTTAGCCTTCTTCCTAATCATCTTAACCATTCTTAATTGCTTCTGTTGTCTTAATGATTTCTCTTTTTAAATAAGGTGTCTGTTCAGCTTTATCTTCAGGTAAGAATATAGTTATGTCTCTACCTGCTACCTTACATAATAAGTCTAACGCTTGTTCAAGTAGTTCTCTTTTAGTTTCATGTTCCATGTGAAACTTATATCACATTCAGATTATAAATTCAAAACAGATAATGAGAGACAAGCTCGTGAATTTTTTATTGTGGAAAAAACTGTAAAACTTTTTAGAAAATCTAGAAAAACTATAAGATTAGTCTCTAAGACTAACAAGTATTGTTGGTAGATATAAATAATAATACTTACTGGTGCAACATTTGTTGCAATCATATATTTAGAGACACCCCCCCACCCCTATATTTATTTCGAGCCTATGGGGGTAAAAAAAATTAACCCTATATGCGTGTAGTTGTCAGATTTTTTCTTCTAATTTTTTTGGATTGATAATATCGCCAATCTTTTCGTCTAAACTATAATCAACTGCATACTGCAAAAATTCTTCTGTGTGAGATAAGATAAAGTCCCTACCTGCTAAAACTTCATTCTTCTTTATTGGTTTTACTTTAGGTTTTGTAAGGTCAACTCCAAGAGCCTTTAGCTCCTTTATTATTTCTTTATCAAAGCCTTTAGTCTTGGGCTTATAGTTCTTAATAATAGATTTAAGGTATATCACTTTGTTCATGTAATTTGGTAGAAACAAGAGGACAGCGTAAGTCTCATCATAAACATATTACTTATATGAACATGATTATGTCTTACTAAAGCTCTTATATCTTTAAGTTTAACTTTAAGTAGTAGTCAGTACTACAGTAGTGGCACTTTATTGATTTATCTTACTTTTTTGGTCTCTCTTTATATATGTGGCTCTAGAGTAGTCTCCCAATCTAGAACCCCTAGATTACCTGCAGTTTACTAGGATATTGTTAGAATTTAATCCAAGAATTGCTTGTTTCAGTACCATAGTACTTATCCAATTCAGCATTAAGCATATCATCTTTTCTATCTCTATATGCTTGGTCTTGGTCTTTAGCTAATTGCTTCTGCCAGTACTGACAGGCTATTTGCATTGCATCTATTCGGTCATCTTGTGCCAAAGTATTAGCTCCTTTTTGAAGCCTACTTATTTGATAAAATAATTGGTATTTTAATGCTTGTTCTGGTGGGTACAATTCATTCGTACCTTCATAGTCATTCTTAATAACATTCGCATCTACTATAATTCTGTGTTGAGATATTAAAGGTTCTAAAGTGTCTAATATTCTTCTGTGTTTATTTGTTGTTTGTCTTATTAATTCTGTTGTGCATTTATATTCTTTATTTAAGTAAGGTTGTAATAATGCTTCAAACATACCTTGCCCAAAGTTTTCCTCAATTAAGATTTTGTGAACTTTATTCTTTTTAGCTATTTTAGTTAATTTATTTAAGACATGTTCTGTGTAACCTGCACTAAATCCACCTGCATCTAAAATAAATATATTACCATTTAAAAACTTAGTAACACAATAAGCTGTCTCATCTTTACCCTTACCTGCAGGGTCTATAGACATCACACTACCTGTGTACTCCAACCACTCTCCTTGCGTCTGCATAGGTCTGTAATAGGCATCTCCTTGAAGACCTACATTAGGTAAACCTTCTTGTTTTAATTCAGGACTAGAAGCCCATATAATTTTTTCAGGAGCATTGTCTGGATTTAAAGACATAACTGTTAAGTCTGATAATTTTAAAGGATATTTATTTAAGTCATTTAAAGTTGTGTCCAACATAAATTGCATGTTGAAAGACAGTCTTCCATAACTTGCTTCTCTCTTTAATAAATCTTCATCATTAAATCTTATAGGGTCTGTAGGGTTTCCTATTCTTTCATGTGTCCAAGTGTTAGCTATAATAGGTGCTAAACTTGTACCATAAGACTTTAACTGATTTTCAGTTGGGTATCTTGCAGACCAAAAACGAACCTTGTAACCTCTTTCTTGAAGTTTGTTATATATAGAAAATTCCGATTGTGGTGTGCCTAAAAATATAATTCTAGATTGACCTTCTGGTTTTATTATTGCTTCAAATTCTTTAATACCTTCAGATAACTTTTCTCTCATTGTTTGAGTTTGAGTATTTCCTGAAGTTTCAACATCATCTGCAATGATTAAGTCAGCTCTACTTCCTGTAAGCTGTGATGTAATTCCTAAACTTTTAACACTAGGTTGATGTGATGCTAAAGCAGGTGCAACATCAAAACTAATCTTGGATTGTCTTTGACTTTCCTTTGGATATAGATGTGCCAGTATTGGCATCTCGTGTAGTAGTCTTAAACAAAACGTACTAAAATCATCAGCTCTATTCTTACTTCCTGATACAACAAGGATATTGAGCTGTGGGTCTAATAAAAGTCTCCACAATACATAAGCACTAGTTATCCAAGATTTTCCACAACCTCTAAAGGCACTAATTATCTGTCTTTGTGAACCATGCTGTAAATAGTCAGCAATATCATATTGTATGGGTGTGGGTTCTGGTAATCTAAGGTGTTTCCATGCCATATACAGGAAATTCCTGAAATCACTAATTTTTGATAATAACTTTTGGTTTTGCATCAAATGGCATTTCTTCTATTAGTTTATGTAATGGACTGTCGTCAGTAGGTACTGCATCTATTCCATTATCTCTTAAAAACTGTCTAGCCACATTCAAATCTGCTGACTTTGCGTCAGGGTCGGTAATTTTTTCAAGTAATTTTTCACATAATATTGAATGAAGGTCTCTTAATTTATCATTACTCATATTTAACTTCGTTCTCCCATGTTTTATCTACTTCTTTAATTTTTTTACAATCGCACTTCTCACAAGTACAAATTCCATACTCATCTGCATGTAATTCTTTATCTTCTCCACAATGACAAGGGTGGAAGCAAGTATTACAAGAACTCATTTAGTCATACTCAATATTTTAACTATTTTCTTTGCACCCATATAAATTTCTGTTTCAGCTTTAACTTTCTTACATATAAACTTTATTCGTTCTGGGTTTACTTCTCTTTCAGCTATTCTTTTGGATTTTAAACAGTCACTTAATTTTTCTTTGTAGGTGTGTTCTAATATATTTCCTTGTACTGTTAAAATAAGAGCTACAACAATCTCAATCATTAGTGAGTACCATTACCATTTTGTCTTACCTTATCTTTTAGTTTTTCTACATCTTCTAAAAGTTTTTCAGTCTGTTTCTTTAAAAATTCTATGTTAATTTTATTGTGCATCATATTATCAATCCTTGTTTCTAATTTTTCTGTAGACTTATATAAATCCTCTAAAAGCATAAACTGCTCACTGTCTGTAGTTGTCTGTTCAGACTTTTTTAATAAATCTGAGTTCATTAATTCTCTTGAAGTTTCTAATGAAGTTAATCTTGATGTAACTTCTGTATAGGCAAAGACACCCATAGCTACTGCCATAACAATACCAATCATATTCTTAACAGGCATACTTACTGCAGTGTCTTGTGATATTTTCATTACCTTACAACCAATATAAAATGATAAGCCCTAAAAAAACTATCAAATTTTTGTAATACTTACTTCTGTGAAACCAAAGTAAATCTAATGTGTCTGGTAATGTCATATTTTTTTGTTTTTATTAATTCCTTTTTTAATTATGTAACCTTGTGTTCCATTAGCTCCTGTCTCTACCTCTTTTTTAAGAGTTCTAAACAATCTCATTTCCACAATTTTTTTATAATTATCTTTTAAAAATTTCTCTAATAATTTTGTGTCTCTCATTATGTTGTTTCTATTTTTAATTCTATGCACTCAAATCTGACTGCTAGTTTTGATGTATTGATTTCTTCTACTGGTAATGCGTCTAAACTTTTGTATGACTGCAAATAACCATCTCTTACACATGAATAATAATCAGCGTATTCAGAACCACCTAGTTTTTGAGAGAAGCAATTACCTGTGATTTGTGAACATAAGTGCATGATTAACACGAACTTAATCACTTAAAATTTATAACGCCTATAACTGTTGCTATTATTGTTCCTAAAAATACGATTATTTTAACCATACCTTTACCTGTAGAAACATCTGTTCTTAATGCTTTTACTTCTTTATTTAATTCTTTAATGCTGTCGTGAAGTTCCTTCATACGATATGCACAAAGTTTCTCATGGCTTGAAAGTCTTACCCCAGTTGTTTGTTCTGTATACATCTGTATTGGATTGGCTTTTTTTCTAGACATTATATTCCTATTAATGCCTTAACTTCTTCTTCAGATAATCCTAAGTCTAAAAGTTTTTGTTTGCCAGATGCTTTTTTATTTATTTTAGCTTGTGCTTTATCTATTGTTTCTTGTTCAACAGTTGGTATTTGTGCTTCTATATCTGATTTAGAAATAGGTGTTGTCCCATTGTGCCATTGAATATTATCTATATCATTATTGCTAACACTAACTTGTGCGTTTGGATTTATTTTTAAAATTGCTTTAGTAATATTACTCATATTAAACTCCTACTTCCATTAAAGTTATTGTAGATACACTATGTGAAGTATAATTTGCGTTAGTATCTTCAAAAGGATAATTTACTGTCCAAGTTAAAGATGCAGGTTGGTATCTTGCACTACCTTGAACTGTGTAAGTTAATGCACTTGTGCTTGATGGAGAATCTAAATAACTCATATAAGTTGATTGCAGTTCTGCACCATCAGAACTATGTCCAGATGAATAAGCTGTACTTGCAATTCTATTACCTGAAACTGTACCTAAAGCACCAGATATATCTGAACCACCTCTTTGTATTTTCATAACTACTCCATAAGTTTCCCCACCAGTTGAAATCATAGCTTGAAATAAAATTTTGCTTGAAGTCGCACTTGGCGTAATTGCTAAAGTAGCTCCAGTTATATTTACAAAAGAACCACCACCTGTAGTGCTAGAAAAAGCATCTTTCCATGTCACAGATTTTACTTGTAAAATTTTACCACCACCACCAACAGTAGCGTATGTACTATCTCCTCTTAAAAATGTAGAAGATGAAGCTGTACCAGTTCCAAGTCTAGCTGTTGCAATAGTTCCTGCATTAATTTTACTTGCATTTAAATTCGGTATTCTTGCGTCTGCAAGAGTTCCTGCATTAATTTTACTTGCATTTAAATTTGGTATTCTTGCGTCTGCGAGAGTACCAGTAGTAATTTTTGCTGTATCTAAATTTGGTATCTCATTAGCATCAAGAGAAATTCTAGCATTAGGTATTGTTCCTGTAGTTAAAGCACTTGCATTATTACTTGCAGGTACATTATCTAAATTAGCTGAATTTACATCTCCATTACCATCTAGTAAATTTGCTAGGTTTCTTGCTTTTGTCATTGTTAATTCCTTAAATTACTAGGGTTTAATTGGATATGTAACTGCATCTACATGAGCAACAGTAGTCAAACCAACTGTTAAGTTTCTTAAATTAGTTCTGTATGTTTCCATATCACTACTTAATGTGTTGTCAGATAAAGCTAGGTAATCAGTTTCAGCAAGTAATCTATTTCTTTGAACTCTTAAATTTGCAATGGCTCTATCGAAAGCTCCATTAGCATAAATTGCTTCTTCGTTGTCTCTAGCTGTTTCTTCTTCTGCTGTGAACTGTACGTTAGTTCCATTTATATTATGATGTCTTGGCATAATTATTTTCCTTGATTGTTATTGTTGTTGATTGTTATTGTTGTTGTTGATTGTTAAGCGATACCATAAAGAGAAATAACTCCATCAAAATTTCCGCTTGTCATTTTAAATTGGACTGCATCAACATCACTTGTTGTGTTTCCATATCCTGAAATATACCAATTTACAGTTGCTGGAGAAGATGAAGAATGATTAAGATTAATTCTTGACATAAAATGTTTAGTAAAAGTTGTGCTACTAGGATTATAAAGAGTTAAATGACCAGCTGAACATTCATCATTTGCAGAACCTAAATTTTCAGCAATGTTTTGAAAGCCTGTGCCTTGTGCTAAATCTGAACCAGCTTGATAAGCTAACTCTGGTGTGTCACTTGCAGTTTCATAATGAAATGGTCTAAAAGCAGTAGTTGTTTTAGCTACATTGTAATTACTTCCACCATCTATACTTAAATTAAAACTAAAATGTGAACCGTTAGTTGCTGGGTGAATATTATTAAATGTAAATAAATATTCTTTGTGAGTAGAAAAATCTACACCACCACTACCATGAACAAAAGATAAACTACCAGAGTTACTAGCTGTTAGCTTTTTAATATGTACCATGCTACTAGCAAGTCCAGTCGCCATAGAACCATTGTCAAATATTGATGTACCGTTACTAATTAATGCCATGTGAAAACTCCTTTGTGAATTTCTTTTAATTTATTAAAAACCATTTATCCTCCTATTCCATATAATTTTATTACTCCGTCAAAGTTTCCACTTCCAAATTTAAATTGAACACCATCAATAGCTGTTGTGGTATTACAATAACCAGCAACAAATGTTTGATTATGTGCTGGGGTTGCTTCACTCATTGAAGTTGTTACCATAAAATGTTTTACAAAAGTTGTGGAACTTGGAGAAATTAACGTAAGTTCTCCACAAATACTTTCATCATTATCATTACCTACTCCATTTCCTATCCGTTGGTAATCAGATGTATTACTTAAATCATCACCACCAACATATTCTAATGCATCACCGCCATCACCTTCATTATGTCTTGCTCTAAAAAAAGTTGTTGCTTTTAAAGCATCATATGCTGAACCACCATCTCTAAAATTAACTAAAAAATAATGGTTATCTGTTACTGGGTGACAATTAATAAACTTAAATACATAGGTGTCATAAGTACCATCTAAAACAACTCCACTTGCACCATGTACGAATGATAAATTTGCACTATTAGAAGCAGTTAAGGTTTTAATTAAAGTCATCTTACCGACTGGTATTGCACTATCTAAAGCACCATTGTTTATTAAATTTGTTCCATTTGATATAACTGTCATATTAATCTTTCACTCCATATAATTTTATTTTTCCAGCACCTATATTTCCTGACCACATAGAAAACTGAACTCCAGTTAAAGCACTTGTAGTATTTGCATAACCAGCAATATGATAAAGATTTTGGTATCTATGCCCACCACTCATATCCATTCTGTTAGTAGAGGTTATAAAGTGTTTTAAGAAAGTTGTGCTACTCGGATTGAAAATATATAATTCTCCACTTACACTAGCATCATTGTCATTAATAATTTGACCAGATAGAGGTATTGCACCAGTTACTTGAGCGGAATCATTTCCAACATTATAACCCATTCCAGCAGAACCACCAGTTTCCTTATGATAAGCAGTAAAAGCTGAACTTGTTTTTGCTATATTATAATTACTACCATCTGTTGTTACATTAAAATTTAATCCACCAACCGCATTTGCATCATGTGCAGTTGGGTGACAGTTAATAAATTCAAACTTATAAATTGGATAAGTATTATCAAAAATTACTGATGATGAACCATGTACGAATGACAATGTTCCAGAATTACTTGCAGTTAAAGTTTTAATATGAACTAAAGCCCCTAGACTAACTGAAAATGCTCCATTGTCTGCAATGGTTGTAGCATTAGAAATAATTGCCATTATTAAATTTCCTCTAATTTAAATTTATATTTTTTACCATTTTTGTTATTAAGAATGTAAAGGTCAGAAGCACCCTCTTGAATAGTCCAATCTCCTTTTGTACCATCTATAGAATTACCTTCTGTTTTACTTTCATTAGAGAGATGTAAATCTCCAGTATAAATATTAGCCCATTGTTTAGATGCACTTCCTAAATTGTAAGTATCATCTGCACTTGGAAGAATGTGACCTGCGTAAGCACTTAAATTTGGTTGTGCTACTACCGCCCA
The DNA here is from genome assembly GCA_905612495.1 of uncultured Candidatus Pelagibacter sp. GTDB lineage: Bacteria > Pseudomonadota > Alphaproteobacteria > Pelagibacterales > Pelagibacteraceae > Pelagibacter. The sequence continues at coordinate 27,153 of CAJQSF010000042.1, read as the reverse complement.
TTCAGGGTCATTAGCACCTTGTTTAAGGTAATAACCATTCGTACCTTTTGGTAGTCTAGTTAATGCACTTGCACCTTTGTAGACAATGTCTCCTCTAGTCGAAAGTGTTGATGTTAAATCAGTTCCATTAGTACCTGCCGAACTCATTATATTCCAGTAAGCTGTTGCGTTGCCTACTGCTTGATTTGAATGTGCTTGAATACAAACATAACTGTTTCCACCAGATGAAACTACATCATCAATGGAATATGCAGTGCCACTATTGTAAGCACCCTTCCAGTTAAATTTGATAGCACCCAGATTGATTGTTGCCATGTTTTATTTCCTTATATTGTTGATATTAAATTGCCATTTGAATTAATGCTAAAGACAAAGCCTGAAGCACTAAATAAAACATCAAAGAAGTTGGCATATTGACTTTCACTGATGTTATCTTGACCTTGATTGGTCGTAATATATCTCACACTATTTAAAGCAGGATTTGGTGTGTTTGCTGTTCCACCCATTCCTGAGTGAGAAGAACAATAGTAATAAAGCGTAGGTGCATTAGTAGCTACTACGATTGTTACTTGTGTTGAACTATTATGAGTTACACCTGTTGTATATTCAGAACCACTTGCATGAGTTCCGTTTGAAGTTGTTGAGAACTTAAATGGGTGTGCTGAAGGATAATTAAATACATAAGTATTACCTTCATATAAATCTAAAGTATCTTGTTGAACACCATCTATAAAATATTTATTTGCTCCACCAACTGAAACTACTGTTACTGTTTTAACTAAAGTAGATGGATTATAATATTTTTCAAAACCATAAACTTCTGATGAACTAGCTTGTCCATATTCTAAAGCATTTGCACCTGCATTTACTTTTAAAACTTGTCCTGCTGAACCTAAAGAAGTTAAATTTGTACCACCTTTATTTACTGGTACTTTACCACTAGTTAAAGCTGTTGAAGCATTGATACTGGCTACATTAAATGTACCAAATCCAACTATATAAAGAATATCTCCTGTAGAAGCACCTGATGCTAATACTACTGAACTACCATTTGTAGCTGTAAAATCTGTAGGGTCTAAGTGAACACCATTCAAATAAACATCTAAATATAAAGGGTCATAAGCTAAAGTATTTGAACTAGCATCTGAACCTGTAAAAGTTGTTTGGTTGTTTGTAGCTATATATTTAAATCTAGCTGAAGTTCCATTAACTGAAGAACCTGCACTTTGAAATCCTGAAGCACCATAAACTTTTAAAATATTGTTTGTACTGTCCCACCATAAATCTCCAGTATTAAGTGAACTAGTTGGTGCTGAACTTGAAATTCTATAAATATTAGCAAAGTTATTTATTGAAGCTAAATTAGTTACAACTGTAGAAATATTAGAGTTAGCACCTGCAACTGTATTAATATTTGCTATTGCACCACCTACTGCATTTATATTTGATGAATTACCATTTACAGTATTAATAGCTGAAGACATTCCTGCAACTGTAGTTACATTAGCTTTAATATTTTCTACTGCAGATATATCAGAAGCAATACCTGCAACTGCTGTTATGTTCGAATTTGCTCCTGCTACAGTATTAATATTTGAATTATTTCCTGCTACTATATTTATATTAGAAGCATTACCATTTACTGTACCAATAGCTGAACTTAATCCTGCTACTGTATTTACATTAGCAATAGCTAGTCCAACTATATTTACATTAGCAATATTAGTTCCAACTGTGTGAATTTCTGAAGTACTTTCATTTAAATCATCTGCAACTGTTTCTACTTCACTAACTGCTTCTGCTAAATCATTTGCTACTGCAATTACTTTTGCAATATCTCCTGCTACTGTGTTTACATTAGCTATAGAACCTGCAACTAAATTTACATTTGTAGAATTTGAGTTTACAGTATTTATAGCTGTCGCACTGCTGTTCACAGTATTTATAGCTGAAATATTTGAAGCTACTGTTGTTAGAGCTGTTTTGTTAGCTGTCGATAACCAAGTGTTTTCTAAATAAGTTTTATTAACTGCATCATTATTATTAGTAGGATTTGCTACATTCTTAATTACTTTAGATTGAGCATCAAACTTATCATCTGTACCTATAGTCATTGCTGACTGGTTACTGTCTGATGTTTCTTGTGCTATAAAAAAGTTTTGGTCTGCTGATTGGTCTAAGTCAGCTTCAGTTAAAACTGAACCATCTGTGAAATCAACTAATCTTGCATCTGTAGGTGTTTGTCTTTCTAATCTAATAACTGCTGAGTTAGCAGGTGCAGAAGTAAATGTTAATGTACTTCCTGAAATAGTAAATGCTGTATTTGATACATTGTTTATAAATGCTTTTACATGTGAACTGGCAATATACGAAAATGGTAAAGCGTAGCCTGTTGTACTTCCATTACCTGTATAGGTTACTTGTGCTAGATATGACATTTATTAATAATTCCTTAAAATTTGTAAAGTCTCCATTAGGGACTTATCTGTTCTGTTGATGTTATTGATTGCTGATTTGTTGGTGCTTTGCTTACCAATATCTATTGTTAAGTTTCTGTTCTTGTCGTCTTTATGTTTAAACAATGCCCACTCCATTCTGAATTTTCCTTCAGCTTCAGCTTTATACATTGAGTAAATTTCTTGTATTCTTGTGTACTTTCCACCTACATCAGAAATTGATTTATCTGTTTTCAATGGGTCAGTAAGGTTTTTGTAATTATCTGATTGAAACTCTTTCTCTAGCTTTTGTTCTAAAGTCATGTCTTCAATTTTAACTGTACTTAATAAAGTATTCATTCTCCAAAGAGCTGATTTACCTTTGTATTCATATTCACTGTAATCAACATTATTTTGAAATCTTTTTAATACTTCTGGTGCTTTACCTATTCTTAAAATTTCTTCTGCAACAATTCTTCCTTCTTCTAAAGGGGTTGCTGTAACTGGAGAAACTAGATTGTTAAATAATCTTTCAATATCTCCTTCTTTATTAAAATGAGCTTTACCTAGAAAATTAAACTTAGGTTCTGAAGGGTCGCCCATACCAGTTCTGTTTTTAACTTGGTCTATAAATGTAGTCGCATTTCTTAAATACTTATCATTAAGAATTTTAGTTAAAATATTTGGATAATAACTTCCTATCTTATTAGCGAAGTATCTTTTAACTGCTCTTTCATCTTGGCTATACATAGCGTTCACAATTTCGTGAACTGTTTGTAAATAAGTTTTACTTAATAAATTATCTCTACCTGCTCTAAATACTGATTTAACTGCAATAGCACCTTTGTCCATTAACGACAGAGGATTATCTTCTGACATATTAAATAAAAACATTTGCATGTCTGCACCTAATCTCTCAATCTCATCTTGTGTTAATTTTTGATAGTTAGTAGAAATATCTGCAACGATACCAAAGAAAGCTCCATAAGGGTCTAATCTTCCAAAAGGTATTTGAACTCCATTAACTACAAAAGAATAAGGCTTAAAGTTTAATTCAGATTTTTTAAATCTCATTAATTCACTATCTTTAAACTTATCTAAAATAGCACCTTTACCTGTTTCTACATCATCAACTTTATTTGTTGCTGATTGTAAAATTCCCATCTTCTCAAATATATAAGCTGTACTGAATAACATTGTACCCATAGCCATTTGACCTCTAGCTTTTGCAATCATTTTTGGGTCATTACTCTGACCTAATAAATGTTTCATTCTATAACTCATAGCGACAGGACTTCTGTCCACTATAGATTTAGCTAATTGAAATGGTGTTCTAATAAATGGAAACAGTTGTTTTAAAATTGGATATGTATTTACTGCATTTTGAAACTGTTTAGTGAAACCTGTTAGTTCATTTGTGTAAGTAGCTTCTCTTGCATAAATTAATGCTTCTTCATCAAGTCCTCTACCAACATCATCAAAACCATCTTTATAATATTTTTCTATAAAATCTTGAAATTCTTTTCCTTTTAAACCTAACTCTTGTGCTTTTCTTGTAGCAATCGCTTCTAGTTTAGAACGATAATTAATTTGTTTAAATGCTTCATCTCCTGCGTTCAATGCTCTTGAAGGTAGACGTACTGTTTGTCCAAATACACCTTGTCCAGTAGATTGATTTGTTACTGTATCAAGTTTAGATGCACCACCTGCTCCTTCTAAAATTAACTCTCCAGTTCTAAATGCTTTACCACCCATTTTAAGAGCTTCGCCCATATATCTAAATAGTCCTGCGAATGTAGAACCTGCTTCTTGGGATAATCGATTATACTTTGTAACTCTGCCTATATCGTCTCCTGATAACAATGAGGATAATTTTGCACCCATTTTATCTTCAAGAGGTTTAATCATTGCAGTAATACCATTACCAATAGCATTAACTAATTGAGTTTTAGGATTAGATAAAAGAGCATTAATCCATATTTCATTTAATATGTCCCAAGTTTTGTTCTTAAATGCAAACTCTAGAACTTGTCTAGTTACAGTTGGGTTATCTAAATCAGTTAATTTTTGCATTAACTTCTCTTTTGCACCCTTTATCTCTTTGCCATTAATCTTTCCAAATTCTTCATATTCTCTTAAAGCACTTTCTAAATTTTCAGAAACTACTGTTTTGTCTGCTAATTCTTTTTTAACTATTCCTAAAGTTCTAAAATTACCACCACTTGTTGAACCATAATTCATTTTGTTCTTCATCATGCCAAGTATGTAATTTAAAGTATCATCTACATCTGTCTGTGTTCTGTTTCCTACTTTCATTTTAACTTGTCTTTGAAAAGCAGGTAATGCTTTAATCAATGAATGAAGCATCATCTCATGTGCGTAAATTAAAGAAGATACATTTTTAGTACCTTTACTTAATGAACCAAATTCTTGATAAATTTTATTTAAGTCTCCACCATAATCTTTAATGGCTTTTCTTTTAATTACTTCATCACTAAATTGTCCATCTACTTTACTAAATCCATTGTATACAGCTTCGTGCATTGCCTTAACTGTTTGAATAAAACTTTTAGTTACAATTCCACTTTCCATAACATCTATGTTTAAGAAGTTATGTGGTATGCTAAATGCTTCCTCTGCATCTAGTTCTCCTTTTTTCCATTTATCGTAATTAACATTTAAGTCATCACTTGCAATTTTGTTGTAGAGAATAATTCTTTTCTCTTTTGAAATCTTTGATTTAGGTTTACTTTTTGTATTTTCTACAGCGTCACTTAAAATTTTCATTTTATCGCCAATAGAAGTTGCACCATCTAATAATGTTTGTGCATTTTTAATATTGTTCTGAGCTTCTTCTATAATCTTAATATCATTAGCAACTAACTTTTCATTTATGTTGTTTCCAATGTAACCTTTAGAAATTCTTAAACCTGCCATTAACACATCTGCAAAGCCACCTATACCTGCACCTTCAATAGTGTTTTTCATTCTAGCTTCCCACCACTCATCATTAGGGTCTGATTGTAAATAACCTAACCAAGTGTCTGCCATAGCAGGAGAATGTTCTACAACCATGTCAGTTAATCTTCCTGACATTTCATCAAAACCTATAAAATCTGCAATAGCACCTTGTACTGTTGCTTTAGTAAATTGACCTGTTCTTGTTAGTTGTGTTCCTACTTTTAAACCTTTTAAAATTTTTCCACCAGTAACCCAACCCAATACGAATTGAACTCCACCTTCTACAAAACTTGCTGTTAAGCTCTCAGTGTTGTCTTCAGGATTAATTTTGTCAGGGTCATAAAAGAAACCTTTAATCTTACTATAATCTTTTTGACCTATGTTTCCTGTAATTGGAGCTAATATACCTTTAACATTTCCTAGTTTGACTGCTTCATCAAAAGGAACATATTCCATCATTCCATTTGATGCTTCGCTACCATATCTGAAGCCACCTAAATTAGTCTTTTCTCCTAAAGTGTCCCCTAATCCCTCTACGAGACTACTCGCACTATTTATGGCTTTTCTACTACCTTCATATGGTGCAACTACTGCATTATCGAACAACCAACTTGTTGCTGAACCTTCAGGTCTCCAGTCGCCAATCATTCCTGATTGTTCTGCACTGGCTTCGTTCTTTTGAGTTTCTTCTTCCTGATACTTGGAACTATTAGAAATATTGTTTAATATCTCTTGTTTCTGTTCTTCAGTAGTATCATCAGGAATATCAATAGTTGTTCCGTTAGGTAAATCTAATTTCATTATAAGTTATTTTCCTTTGCAAATTGTTCTTTTGTAATTCCGTATTTTTCTCTAAAGGGAACTGATTTTAATACTGACCAGTCAGCAATCTTTTGTGCTAAATCATTAGGTTCATCAGCTATATCTTTTTTAACCTTATCAACCTTTTCTTCTAAAACTTGAACTGAGTTTTTAGTTATGTCTGTCTTAAACTGACCTGAACCAAATAAAGAACTATAAGCACCTGTCTTTTTAATTAATGCCATTTCTTTATCAAACTGTGTATTGAAGTCTTCTTGCTTTAAAGTTTCATTACCTTCATATTTTGGATTAGCTTCATTTTCTCTTAACCATAGTAAAAGTTTCTTTCTCATTGAAGCTCTAACAACAATGGCATCACTTCTATTTGTTGATACGCCTGAAGTAATTATTGTATCAAATGCTTTAAAACTTCCTTCAATATAAATATCGCTAAAATAAACATTACCTACTAATTTTTGTGAATTAGGAATTACAGTTGTTTTGTAAGACCTATAAGTAGACATTCTTATGTCTCCATCTTTCAATGCTAGTAAAGCTAAATCTGATGCTTCTTTATATTCTTGGTTACTAAGATGGTCTTCTATTCGTAAAAGAATTTCTCCATCATCTTTAGTACCACCACTATATTTTAAACTTTCTAAATATTGTTCTCCTGCAATTCTTTCAGCATCACTTCTTGATTTATCTTTAGTCCATTGAATAATATTAAAATCAGGGTTATCTTTTTTTGCTTTTTCTAAAAAGTTATGAGTTTCTACTACTGTTATTTTATCTTTGTTTGCATCAAACTTAATTATTTCATTTAGTTTTTCATTTTGTTTAGAAATAAGTAAATCTTTTAATTCTTGTTGTTTGTTTTTAAGTCTACCTATATCTGCGATAGAACCTGTGCCACCTAATAATCTTTTTGGAATTTCTTGAATTAATTGTAAAGCAAATTCATAATCATCTGTTGTAGTTACATAAAGTTCTATACCATCAAAAATTGTATCAATAGCTATTCTACCACTTCCAGTAACATCTAATAAACTTCCTATTTCTTTTTGTAATACTTCGGAAATTTTATCCCATTTGGTAATACCACTTTGAGCTTCTGCTTCAGATAACATGCTTGTGTCCCAGTTTTTAAATGTCTCAACTGTTCCAACAACTCTGTCTTTAATTTTATTATCAAAGTCTTTATTAAATTCGTTAAGTAAGTTTTGTTTGTGAGTAGCTTCTAGTTGTTGTCTATAAACTGATGTTTCTTGAAAGAAGCTCTTTTCCAGTTCTTCTGGTTGAAAGAAACCTAATTCTTTTTCTTTAACAAATAGACCTAATTGCTCTTTATAAAACTTCTCAAAAGCACCTTCTGTAATATCTTTCTTAACACCACTACTATTGTATTTTTCTAATACTCTTTCAGTAAACTGATTAGCAAACGAATTAAGTGTTAATTCCTTGTATTTCTCTAGGTAATAAGGATTGGCAGTTTTATCAATTTCTCCATTTTTAACTGCATCTCTAAACTTACCCTTCATTTTATTATAGTCTTCTAATGCTTTAGCTCTTTCAGACTTCTTCATTTTAACTTCTTTACCAAGTGACGCTTTCATCAAGCCACCATTAACAAAGCTATCTAGTGAAGCTGTAAATTCTTTCATACCTGCAGGTAATGGAGCTTCCTGTGGAACATAAAATAAGTTGAAGTCTTGTGATAAAACTTTCTGTTCTTCAGGTTGCAGATTTAACTCTGGGTTTCGTCTTTCTCTTTTAGCCATTAAATATATCCCTTAGTAGAAGCACTCTTTTTTTGTTGCGTCTTTTCTTTTCTAGTTTGTAGCCCTGCGTTTTGTCTTTGAAATTCTAAAGACATGTAAGTGTTGGCAACATTAAATGCTTGTGTAGCAAATAACATTTTACTATCTGGTGGTGTTAAATAAGTTGATTGGCTTTCTTGACCAAATTGTATTGCTTCTAAATTTCTTTCATACTGTGAAATATTTATACCCATATTGTTTTGAATAGCTGTTTTGTAGTTACCTTCAGTTCTGTAGTAGTTTGCTAATAAAGCATTTGTAGAACCTGATATAGCTAATCCACCTGCATCTCCTGCTCCTGCAATATATGTAGCTCTAGCTTTTCTAGCTTTTAAAGTTCCTCTTAAATCTGCTTGTGCTGACTTTTTTAATTCTTGTCTAATTTTTAAACCTGCTGACGCATAACGCTGTTGAGCATTTTTCTTTGCTAATTCGTTTTGTCTTTTTTGTTGGGCGTATCTAGCTTTTGCTTGTGCTTTCTGCTGTTTGTATTGCATACCTGCATTTGCAACTGATACCACTGCCATTGTTACTGGGTCACACATAATTATATTCTGATGAACTCATAAAAGGGTTCATTTAAAACTCCATAGTTTTGTTTGTTAATAAATTTGAAACCACACCACTTTAACCATTTGATGTGTAGTGAATTTCTACAATCCACAAAGTTCCATAAAATTTTGTATTTAGTATTTAGAAAATCTATAACTTTTTTATTTTCTCTTAAAAAGGAATATTGAATATCTTTTAATTTGTCTGTTGCTAATAACCATATAGCTCCAACATTATTACCTGCATCATTAATTCCAAATATTGCTACAGGTTCATTTTGTTTGTTTACTATTGTAAAAGAAATGTCTGCATATCTATAACTAAAATATAATGCTTCATAAGGTGCTAAACCACTATTTGCTAAAATTTCTCTTTTGTCTTCGTATCTTAATCTTGGTGCTAAATACTTAATGTCTTCTAGAGTTGATAATCTAAAATGATTACTCTCTTGATGATGCTGTAACATAATAGCCTTGCCAGTTTGCGTTAATAAAATTTGAAGGTAAATGGCTATCGTTTTTTAAAGTTATAGTTAGCTTGTCGTTCTCTGATTGAACTGCGAAAGTGAAATCGCCATCAGATAAATTAACTGTACCCAATGCACCTGAACCTGTTGTTGTTCCTGTAAATGATGCAGTTGAAGTACTTCTACCTACAGGCACTACTTCTGAAGTGAAATAGCCAGTATCGTTATAGGAAACATTCCAATTTCTTATCTGTAATCTTCCTTCTCTTACTGAAATTCTAGAACCACCACTGTCTGCTATTTGAATAAATTGTTGAGAAAATTGAAATGAAAATTCATATTGTTCTCCAAACCATAGATTAGCACTAGTTAAATTACCTGCTACTACGATAGATGTACCAGATTGTGAAACAGTAGATATTTCTTGTCCTGCAGTATTACTTCCACCAACACGACCTACAACTTTCATTGTATTAGTTTTTGTATAAGGAATAGTAAATGTAGTTCTGTTTGTTCCTGCATTAAATGAAGAAGACACTCCTGTATCGTCATCTTTAAATTTTCTATCTAAATAAGTTAAGTAAGTTGCACCTGCATCTACTACTGCAGGAGATATGTCTAAACTTTCTAGGAAGACATTAGTTCCTCTTTGATTAACTATATATAAAGTGTTTTCTATAAAATCTATATTTAGAATTTTATCTGTACTTGAAGTTCCAAAATCCCATTTGTGCCATGCACTTTGTAGTCTTCTACCATCTTGTAAATAATATTGATAAACATACAAACAATTATGTTTTGTTGCGTCAGAAGATAAAGCTACTAAAATATTTTCATTTGTTGCAGAAGCTAATTTGAAAACACCTGATGGAATATACTTTGGAATATTCGCTGTTGTATCATCTGCTTGTTTAGTTCCTGTATCGTCTTTAACAAAAAATTCTCTAATTCCTGTATAGCTACCTTTGTTAAAAGGAAAAAATACATTACTACCTGCTCCTATAGGTTTACAACCAGTTGAAGTTTCATACTCTGTTGAAGTATTAATTGAAACATTTCCTGCTGTTAATGTAGTTCCACCTGTAAGCATGAATTGTGTTTGGTCTGTAAATAATAATAAATCTTCATCAAAAGAAATTGCACTTCTTAAAATAGAAACTTTTTTTGCTGTTGATGCTACATCTACTGGGTCTGTATCTAAACTGTCTGTAACTGTTTCAGGAAAGAATTGAAAAAACTCTCCACTTCTAGACATGATAACATTTTCATCTGCTAAAAATCCTAATCTATTTCTATGAAAGAAAATATCATTTATCTTCTTACCTATAAAACTTGGGTCTGGTGCAGACTTAACATCTCCACAAACTCTCTGTCCCCACTCTGGTGTAGTATAATCTGTACCTGAAAGTGTGTAAGTTGTTCCATCAACTTGTGTAAATCTAAAATTACCATCTGCTGTTCTAATTAAAACATGTGGCATCAAATCTTTATTAAGAGTTGTTTTAGTTGAAGGTGCTATTGTTTCTTCCCAAACATCATCTGAGCTACTATATTTTACATAGTAGTTATCAAATGAGTTTGTTGCGTCTCCTGTGATTTCTACGACCATGTCGTTAATTGCAGGACTGGGCAAATCGGAAAAATTCTGAACTTTAGATGCAACTATTTGTGAAGCATCATCTCCATAACCATCACTGGCACTTACTGCTAAAGTTCCACTTGATTTGATTATTGAGAAACTTGAAGTTCCTACATTTGCAAATGTAATATTTGATATACTTCCACATGCAGACTTAACGCCATTTCTAATAGCTTCTGTATCTGTGTTTGAACTTGTGAATGATTTAACAGCTCCATCAATAGTAACTGTGTACTTTGTTGAATTAACTCCCTGTAATACTGAATAAATAGCTTGTTCTACTTTAGCTGTACTAGTAGTTGAAGCCATAGCAGAGACTTTAGTCTTGTTTAAAATATAGGTAAAATCAGCAACAGTTACAGCTACAAAATCCCCTCTAGGGTCTGATGAAGATAAATAGTTAGATGCGTTTGTCTGCATCACAACTGATTTAGTTGCTCCTGCTATTGTTTTAACTTGGATTGCCCCATTAGTAATAATTACAATATATCTCTCATTCACATCTCTATTGATTGTATGAATAGAAGCATTGTTTAATGCTGATGTTGAAATTGTTGCTAGGTAATTAGTTGGTGGTCTTTTTTTGAGACCCTCAACAACACTAGAAAATCCATTAACCTGAGATGTGGCTTGGGAATTTAATCTTAAAATTTCTGGTTGCTGACTTACTCCCTGAACCAAGTTTGGTATGGTTCTTGATATAAGTGGCATTATCTATTGACTGTGTACGCTTGTAAATAATTATCAAAGATTGTGTTGTCCCCTGTTTGCATTTCTGCTTGTTTCATAACAGCTAGACTTCTTGCTTCATCTTCTGAAGAAAATTTATGTAAAGTGTTTGCACCTAAAGTTCTGTCGTGGAAAACTCTAGCACTTCTAATTGTAATATATCTTCTTGCTTGTTCAGGTATGTCATCAAAACCTAAAAGATATATTAAAGTATTTTCTGTAAAATCTTGGTCAAATATATTTGAATTTTTTGCTAAATTAAAAAGATAGCTTCCTCTTTGTACTACATCATAAGAAGACTTATCATACTTGTCATTTAATTGTACTCTTACAACATCTGTTCCTATTGGAACTTTGTTATCTGTATCTCTAGTTAAATCTACTTTATATTGTGTATTGAAGTGCCAACCTGCTGATTGAACTTCTCTACTTATTTCATTTAGAATATTCTTTGCTGTTGTACCATCTACAGGTAAAGACCCTGTTAAGGTTGATAATGGAGCTTCTCCAATAGTACTTAAAATTGTGTTGACTGCTTCTAGTTCAGTCGTTCTTGTTGTGATTGTCATTAGAATGGAAAGAGGTTATCAAAAAAACTATCAATTTTTTTATTAATCTTCTCTATAAATTTTTTTATATATTTCATATTTAAACTACAGGCGTAGATTTCTCCACGCCTATAATATTGTAATTGACTATGCTGTTTTAATTGAAACTGCACTTTCAGGTCTCAGAACGCCGTGTCCTAAGGCTAGTCTAGCTGTCATAAGATTTCCTAATCTTCTAGGGTCGTAAGTATTTTCTAAAACTAGGTCTTTAAGTTTTACTGTTCCAACTGCTGATTTGTGGAATACCACACCTGCAATAGTTGAAGCATTTACATTGTAAGTATTGTTTGTACCTGCAATCGCTGACGAGTTGTTAGCGAAAGCTGTTACAGCAGTGTTAGATTTAATTATTCTAACTCCACCAATCATTACAACTTGACCTTTTGAGAAGTCTCCATTGTTGCTAGAGAAGTCTCTAGAAACAAGTTTATCTACATTAGATAATTGGTAGTAAACATCTGGTGTTACTATGCAATATCTGTCTGAAGATGGTACATCTTTCTCATCTAGTGCTTGGACTGCTTCAAATACTGAACCAATCATAGATGTTGCGTTTGTTTTTGCATCACTATCTGTAATTTGAGTTCCACCTGAACCACCAGTAATTGTTGCTGATGCTTGTGAAGCTAATACAGTTAGCTGAAGTAGATGTTGGTCTACTTTTTTTGCAAGTGCCTGTCCCATTTCTTTTGAATAAATAGAACGGACATCATAATGATTCTTCAGTTCATCTATTTCGCCAAGAAAGGCGTGGGCTAATAGCATATCATCAATGTTGATAATTTTTTCATTGTGCTTAACTTGCGTTCCAACGATTTCATTACCTACTGTATGATAACCACTTGCGATTGTTCCTGTAACTGGAAATTGAGCTGACTTACCTGAACCAATAGTTCTAGTAGTAGTCATATTCAACATAAGATTTTCTCTCCCAAAAGTACTAAGTACTTCGCCACTGAAGACCTTGAGAAATAAATCGTTTACACCAGTTCCAGAGTTATTAACGAGACCAAGTCTCGATACTGTTGCGTTTGACATGTTAATGTCTCCTCTGTTATTGTTGTTATTGATTTAAACCTAATCTTACTTTCGTCAGGAAGTTATCAGTCGTAACTGGCAACCATTGATTTTAAATTAGTCATCTCTCTTTTAAAAAAGATGAGATTATTTTTGGACTTTTGTTTTATACCCTAACCCTGTTTTCTTATTTCCCCATAGCTTTTGCCATGACCAAACTTGAATTTTACTAGAGTAGTGATTTATAAATAATATTATATGTTTCATTTTCCTTGTCGGTTATATTTTTTGTAACTTCGTTTTTCGTCTTTGTTTAAATTCTTTTTATGTCTTCCAACTTTAGGTCTAGTTTTCTTTTCATAATTAAAGCCAGTTTGTTTTGCCATTACTTTTTCTTAAATGCAGAAACACCTTTAATTCCTAGTACAGAAGAATAGCCACCAATTATTAAACCTTGTAACCATAATGGAAATTTATTTACTTGGTCAAAGAAGGCATCAAGTTTAAAAATAATTTCAGCATCATTTGAAAAAATACCCCACGCACAGACCAATAATGGAATTGAAATAATTATTAAAACGATTTCATCTTTTAAGTCATTTTTTTGATAGTTTTTTACTGTTTGAACCATCTCTATTTCTCCATCAATGACCCTTTGCATTTGTTTTTTCTCTGCAATACTCTGAAGTACTTTGGTTTCTTTTCTATTCTTATAAACTTCAGAACCAGTCTTTAATGCTAACCTAGCTAGTGATAACCACATTAGTAATTGTCTGACCTGTTGCTTGATTTAGAACGAACTCTAAGATTTTTTCTAGAATTGTTTCTTGGGTTCTTATCCTTGTGGTCAATGTCTTTACCTGCAATGGCTTTAACCCCAAGTTTCTTCTTCATTAATCTTCTAGCTAAATTTCTAGAAGACCTGTTTTTTCTCTGTTCTGGTTTAGAATGATAATTAGCGTATTCACGCCCATAATCTCTAGCCATTAAAGAACAGTGCTTCTCCCAATTTTGTCTTCTACTAGTTGTCTATATGCAGGGTCGCTGTCATATCTTGGGTCATTCATTGCTTCTGTAACTTGTGCAACACTAGCAAAAGCATCTTTAGAAACTGTATCGCTAGTACCTTCATATAAAGAAGGTTGTTTTGGATTTGCACCTGATTTAGCCATAAGACCTTGAACAGCAAATTTAGCTGTCTCAATATCTCCACCATCAACCATGTCATTAAAGACTTTAGTTTCTGCTTCAGATAAATTCTTACCTGCCCATTCAACTAGTTCAGTATATTCTTCTTTACCACCTGCAATATCTTGGATTGCTTTAGTGTTTGTTTCTGAAACTAATTTTTGTCCTTCAATATAAGTATCAACTAAGTTTTTATCTAAACCTAATTTAGCTAATTCTGAATAACTCTTTTCTGCAAGTTCTCCTTTATCAGCAAACTCCTCATAGTATTTATCTAAACCTGTTTGTGGAGCTTCATCAGCTTTTACTTCTTCAGTAGGTTTAACTTCTTCTTTAGTCCTACCTGAAAATTCTTTTTCCAAAGTCCCATACGCTTTAGCCAATTCTTCTGCATTTTGAAATTTTTCTGGCAACCACTCTGGTCTTTTTTCTGTACTTTCCGTCTCAACTTTCGGCTCTCTAACTTCAATTCCTTCTCCATTTGGATTGACGCTAAGGTCTTTATTAATATCAACACCTTGTTCCTTTAATTTTTCTGCTGACTGTTCAAGTGTTTCATTGTTACTGTCATCTGGTTTTACTTCTAATCTATCTGTACTCATTTATTATTCCTCTTGGGTTAGTTCAGGTTGTCCATCTTCGTTTACACCTACACCGACATTAGAGTTAGTTAGAGCATTACCTGCTTCTATTGCTACTCTTGGGTCAGCTAAGGCTTTTTGTGCAAACTGTTGTTGTTGTGCCTGTTGTTGTTCCTGTTGGATTTGCTCTTGGTCTTTAAGTAAACCTTGTGTGTCCACACCATTTGCTATTGCAAATTTCTTAATGGCATCATCAATGTTTATATGTTGTCCAAGTACTTCAGCTCCTAGCGTTCCTGTCAAATCTTGCATGAACTGTAGAAGTCTAACTCTGTCACTTGCTCTACCTAACGCTTCTAAACCAACAATGATTTTAGGGCGTACTATTTTCTTAGGTAAATCTGGTAATAGTTTTTGGTCTCTTAAAATATTTATCTTTGCATTGATGTAAGGTAATTGAAATTCTGTTGTTAAAATTCCATAAACTCCACCAAGTGCATCTTGTAATTCTTGTGCAACTAACTGCACTTCTGTTGCTGTAACTCTTTCTGCTTGTCTTTGTACTGATGAATTTAATAAGAAAGCATACTGTAATCTTTGCTCTACTCTATTCATTACTTCAAAAGACACTCTAAAATCAGCAAACTTGTTAGCTTGTAAGACTGTTACATCTCCTGCAGAACCTTCAATAATTGCACCATTTGGTGCTTTAGCTATAGCTGATGCTCTAGTAGTTCCATTAGGTGCTACTAAGAAAAGCATTTTAGCTGATGCTGATGAACCTTCTAATATAGACCTAGTTAATCCTTCTAAAGATTTAAGGTCTCCTAAATAACTTTCACAATGTGAACGACCATAGTCCATTCCATCTACTCTATTAAATCTTAAAGCGATAAATGGTAACTCATCTAATTTATATTTAGTTCTTAAAATAATTTTCTTTCCACATTCTTGCATTAATGTGAAGCCTTTTGCTTCTCTTGTTACACAAGTATATAAATCTAATTCTTTATCTTCGTATTCTTCTTTTGACTTATTTTCTATAATCGCATTTCTAACTTGTTCAGGTAATGTATCTAAATTAACTACTTCTTTAATAATAATTTTTAAAACATTCCCTTGATTGTCTCTTTTGATTACATAGTTCTCTAATCTATAAACTCTTAATCCTGTTTCTGTAACTTTTAATAAAACATTCCCACTAACTATCAAATTTTTCAGTGCTTCATAAACTGCAACTCTGTCATTAGATACTTCCATATTATCCATGATTGCTTTTTCAATTCCTGATAAACCTGCTTCTATAGAACTCTTAGTCTTTGGGTCTCCTTGAACTTGTTTGAATACTAAATCATCTACACTCAATCTAAAGAATGGAGCATGTGGTGGGAATAAAGCTAACATTAATTTAGATGCTAAATTCATAACACCTCTTGCACCAACTGATTGATATGGTGTTTGATATTCTGTAGCTTCGTTATTTCCTACATCTGGGAATAAAGTTGGAATAGTTAGCTTGGCACAATCTCTTGCTCTTTGTAGATAAACTTCTCTATTCATCTCTAGCTTATTGTATTGTGACTGTATTGAAGTTTTATCTTCAGTAACTTTTTTATCTCCTAAAACATATCGTTCCATTTAATTACGCACTTGGTAAGTTAAGACCACTTGAAGTAAGTCCTGAACTAGCTAATGGTATTCTTAATGAACCTCTGCCAGTTCTTCTTCTTGAAGCTGACGAAGCGACATTAATATCTCTACCTGAACTGTCTGCCATTGCAGGAGCATTTTGCTTTGTAGTAGCACCTGATACACTTGGTGGTGTACTAGGGATTGGCTCTGGTGCAGGTGGCGGACTAGGCATTCTTGGGGCTAGACACATATCTGTTATTCCTCTTGTTGTTGTTTTTGATTTATTAAATGATTAACAACTGACCTTTGTCCTCCTCTAAAGAAGACTTCTTTTTCAGTATCTTTTAGGTCAGCAGATTTCTCTGGGAAAATACTGTCCAAATAATCTATTAGCTCTTTACTAATTATTGGCTTTGGTACTTCTCTTTTCATTCTTAGATACTCCTAAAGTGGCACTTTTTATGTTTTCCCTCTTGTTTCTGATTTCGCCAGATATTGCCAAGTACCCACAAGCATCAATGTAATCATCTAGATTGAAGTTTCCTGCCTGTGTTCTGGCTATCTTTAGCAGGGACATTAAGTTTGCTACGTCTTCTGGCAATATTATTAGGTTAAGTTTGGTCTTATTCTGTAGATAAGAACTCCACATTCTAGCAATGTTTTCATGGTTCTCTACCTTGTCCCCATGCTTATCTGCTCTATCTGTACTAACTAGCTTTTCTGTTTTCTTCAGTATTTCTGAACTGTTCATATTTGTAATCCCATAGTTTTACTTTGTTTGTTTTATAATCGTACTCGCCTTCTCTTAATATTCTGGCAAGTCTTGCTTGGTGGTAAGCATCATCAGTAGAATATTTATTTCTTTTATATTCTTCAACTACTGCTTCCCAACATTCATTTATGTTTTTCTTTTCATTTAGAACTCTAGATGCTTTAACAGCTCCCACACCAACACAACCTTTGTAACCATCTGTTTGGTCTCCAGTTAATGTTTGAGTACAGAAATTATAATCTGCTAAATTTTCATCTACATATTCTATTTGGTCATCAATAATACAACACTGCCATGCAGGTATTGTTCTCATATCTTTATCGCCAGAAACGATTACACAATTATTTTTGTATTCGCCTGTAGCTAATAAACCTATTGCATCATCAGCTTCTAAATTTGGATAGCAAATAGTGTGATGTGTTTCTTCAATCCACTTCCTCATAGCAGAATAAGAAATTGGTTTTCTAATTTTCTTTCTATGTGATTTATATAGGCTATCAATTTTTTTTCTAAAATTTTCTTTGTCTGAAAATACAATGATTGCGTCTTTAGCTTTTGTGAGCTTCCAATAAAAAGCAATACACTGTGTAAATAATTGTTTACCTTTGTGAAGGTCTGAACTTAAAGTCCAAATATCATTACCCCAGTCAATAGGTTCTTCCAAAGAGGAAGTAATCTTGTAAACTAGTAGGTCTCCATCAACTAACATTTTTTTATTTGTGTTAGCAAAGAAGTCATTTATATTTGTCATCTTTTTCTTTTCATGTAGTCGTGCTTTGTTTGCACTATGCAATTCAAAGTGTTCTTCATTTAACTCCGTCATATTTTAATCTCCTTTAGTTTTAGTATGTTTGATTTTGGTATTACTGTTGAGTTACCACCCTCATTGATTGTTCCATCTTCATTGAAGTTAATGTCGCCAATGAAAACATAAGTGTTTTTATTTGTTGATAACAACCAACCCATTGTTACGCACACTGCTGTTTTTGATTTCTTTAATTGTGGAATTGTTTCCCAATTTGGACTTGAAATAATATCACTCCACCAAACTTTATAAAATTTGTATGGAAAATCATTCTCATCTATATCTGGTAAGATAATTTTTGTTTTAAGTAGCTTCTTCATATTTTTAAATTAAGTAAATCCTCTTTGGGAATGATGTGACCTTTGGAAGTCCAATTATCTCCACCTGCTTTAATGGGATAAGACTTCATTAGTTTCTTTAGAATTTTTGTGGGTATCAAAACCCACACATTGTTTGTGCGTTTCTCAACGACTAAACAAATTGCGTAAAACTTTGCAGTACTGACCATAATACCTGATGGCTTTCCTCTGCTCTCAATCTCTACATATACATTGCCATACTTAACAACTAGCCTATCTGCCTTACATTCAATCTGACCTTCGATAGCTTTCTGTAATATGTTTTCGTGTTTTTGACCAAACTTTAGGTCAAGGTCAAACTTATTAGTGTGTTTCACTCCAATTTCTACCGACTTTAATTTCTCCTGCTAAATCGCATTTGAAACCAAAGTAATCTTTAGTCTTATTAAATAACCCACTGGCTATACTTTTAAATTCTTCAATTTTATCTTTATGAACTACAAACTGCATTTCATCATGCACATGTAAGACCATTCTATAATCCTTACCCCAAACAAAACCTGCTTGTTGTAAATCATTATTAACTATCACTGTTCCTGCTTTAACTAGTAAAGCTCCTGCTGATTGTATTAATGTATTTAAAGAACTGTACTCAGCTCTACACATTAGTTTTCTTTTGTCTAAACCATATATCCATTTTTGATTTCTATACTTTACTGCTACTGCATTTTTTAAATTGATTAATGCAGGTAATGCTTTCTCAAAAGTTTGTCTTATTCTTTTGGCTTCTGTAAGAGAGACTTCAAGTATTTCAGAGATGCGTTCATTTCCTGCAGAATAGATGTAAGCATAAATAAAAGTTTTAGCTTTAGCACGAGTTTCCAATCCGAGTATTTGCTGATTTTTGGAATGTATATCTGCTTCAAGTAATGTTTTCGCAAAATCTCCATTGTCATAATTACACAAGTAACTTGCCAACACACGAAGCTCCAAACCAGAAAAATCAATACCACACATAACCATATTGGTAGGAGCAACGAAAAGGCTACGCATCTCAGTGCCATACTTTGAACCCTTTGCAACGACCTGTGCAAGGTTTGGATTAAAGTGCGTACAGCGACCTGTAACAGCTCCGTTTGTGATAACTTTTCCATGAATTTTTTTCTCCTTTGTGATTAATTTTAAATATGCTTGTTCGCCTTCACTTAGCTGACCAAGTCTTTTTTGTATTAGTAAGTGTTCTGATATTAATTTTGCTTCATCATAATGTAATGATTTTAAAACCTTCTCATTTACTTCAGGTTTCCCTGTAGCTGTAAATGATTTTGGCTTCCAACCTAATGTCTTTAATCTATCTGCAATGTGGTCTCTAGAATTAGGATTAAATATTTCAGTTCTGAATTGTTCAACAGGTACTCCTGCTACTATTCCTCTTTTCTTATTATCTCTTTTATAAGTTTTAAAACCAATAGACTTATTCCAACTACCAAAGACTGCAGAAAGTTTTTGTTCAATCTCCAGTCTTTGTTTAGTCAAGGACAAGAAAAGCGACTGAGCAGTCGTCTCGTCAAAGTCCACACCACCTTGCTCTTGTTTTATAATCCAGTGTGCAAAGTCATGTTCTAATTTGATAGCTTTTTTAGAATAATTTTTCTTCTCAATTTGTTTGTATAAAAGATAAGTTACTTCAACATCTCTTTCACAGTAGTCCTGCATATCTTGTGTCCAAACATCAAATGTAGCTGTTTGTGCAAAGTCCCCTTTACGAAGACCTAATCTGTAACCCCAACTTTCTATTGAATGTTTACCTATTAGTTTGGGTGGTAAGTCCTTCTTAATGTAATCAACTTCCACCATGTTTGACCAAATAAGCCTAGAACATAGTAATGTATCAAGGATTGCTCCTTCATATTTGTAGCCAGTTACTTTCTCAATAGCTGGTAAATCAAAGCCCATTACTGAATGACCTATAATTAAGGTAGCTTTCTTTAGTAAGTTTAGACCTTCATTGATTTGGTCAGGATTATAGGAATATACTTTTTGAGTATCTACATCTCTGAAGACCATACAATGAATTTTATCTAGGACATCAAGAAACCCATTGGTCTCTATATCTAGTATTAATTTCATTTAATGTATTTGTGTTACTGTGATTTTATTGGTGCTTGGAAGAATGTGACCCACACTCTCAATAGCATTTGTTATTATTTTTTTAGCTTCTACATCTCCACACATAATAACTGGATAAACATTCTCATATTTAATTGCGTTGTAAATCGCAGTCATAATAGTTTTGGAAGTTTCAAAAACTAACTGTTGTTGTACTTGTGATAATTCTAAATAGTCTGGCTTATCAATTAAGAAAGCTAGAATAAATTTAGTTAATATTTTTTCATTCATCAAAGTCTCCTTCAGACAAACGACCTGTCTCTTTGTTATAAATTAATGTTGATGCAATTCCTGTTTCTCCACTAAATCTATTTTTAAGAACTCTACAAATCATCATGTTACCTTCATCAACAGACTGTTGGTCTCTTTCAAAACCTATTACTGCATCTGATAACTGTGCTAAAGAATGTGAACCTCTTAAATGTGATAACGAAGTTTGTGTTCCTTCTTCATGTCCGAACTTTCCTTCTGGTCTTTTCAAATGTGAAACAACAAACAATGCACAATTTAATTCTTCAACTAATTGTCTTAGCGAAGTCATTGTGTTGTCTATTAATCTTCTTTCATCTCCATCTGCTTGTCCTGAAACTACTATTGAAATATGGTCTAGGAATATAACCTTGCAGTCTAAACCTTTAACCATGTAACGAATTTTATTTAATAAATCATCTGAACTAGTTGAACCGAAGTGGTCATAAAAAGTAACATAGTCTTTTATCTTTTCCCACTCTGTAACTATTTCTTCATCAGAAGTTTCTTTTCTTACTTCAGGTATATGTATTAATTTATTTAAACCAACTGAAACAATTCCTCTAATACTTCTCTTAACACTTTCTTCTAAAGCAATGTAACCAACTTTATGTTTGTTACTAATTAAGTGATGAGCTATTTCTCTACAGACTTGTGACTTACCTGTACCTGAACCTGCACATAATAAATTTAATTCTCCAAGTCTTATTCCATTTAGTTTTGAATTTAATCCATTCCATTGATAAGGAATACTTTCAGCATAAGCATCTTTTAATAATAAATCTTTTGTATCTACACCTTCAATGATACCTGCAGGAGAGAACGCTTTCGCTTCCCACATACTATCAATAATTTTTGCACCTAAATTTGATACTAATAAATCATTAGCATCTTTCATTGGTAGCTTAGATATATAAGCCTTTTTAACTGGTAGGATATTTGCACATTCTACTGAAGCCTTTGTACCTGCTTCATCATTATCAAACATAAGTATAATTTTTTCAAATTTACTTAACCATTCCAATTCTCTTTTAATGTATTTCTTTGCAGAACTAGCTCCTGATGGAACTGATACTACTGGGTATTTATTACCTTGAACTTGTGAAACTGACATACAATCAATTTCTCCTTCAGTGATAACTACTTGCTTACCACCATCTCTCCATAGGTTCTGACCAAACAAACTAATCTTGTCTGTATCTCCTAACCACTTAAATGATTTGTCAGCAAAACGAATGTGTTGTGCTACCAAACTATATTGTTTGTCGTAGTAATTAGATATATGGCAATTCCTGCCATTATATATTCCAGTCTCATAATTAAATTTCTTACATGTTTCAGAGTTTATTTGTCTCTTAGGTAATGCGTTCACTGACCCTTCTATTAAGTCTAACATTTCTTTCCTTTGTATTTTTTGAATAGGTTGCTCTCCATTAGCAGGTACAACTGATTTGAAACCTGCTAGTGAAGTCCATTGTAAACAACCAAAACAGTACGAATGAAATTCGTATATGGCTAAATTGTTTTGGCTATTGCAATTATTGCAAGGTGCATGACGAACAAATTTTTCATCTGCTCTAATTTGGTTCTTCATCTGATTGAAGTTCCATTAGGTCAGCATCATCTGTTAGTGCATCTTGAAATTTGTAATTAGGTATATCTTCGTGAAGTAAATAATCTTGAACATCAAAGTTAGGACAAGTTTTATTTTTATCTAAATCATAATGTCCAACTATTCTTGCGTCAGGATATAATTTAACTAATCTTGTTAATTGTTCTTTTAAACTTTCCCATTGTTCTGCTGTAAAATTATCATCAGGTAATTTCCAATCTTCTTCTAATGCTCCACCAACTAAACATAATCCAAAACTTGTATGGTTATATCCTTTGACATGAGCTTGGATTGCATCATCTTTACGACCTTGTTCATAAGTACCATCACGCTTGATTACTCCACCATAACCAATCTTTAGCCACCCTCTTTCTCTGTGCCATCTGTCTATCATTCTAGCATCAACATCTTTTTGTGATGGTCTAGTCTGACTACAGTGAATGACTATGTATGTAGTTTCATCTCGCATTTTTTTTCGCCTTTATTTCGTTAAGCCATTCTTCTGGGAATGGTTGTTTAGTTGTTTGTATGCAGTGGTACTTAAACTTAAATAAGTCACACCACTTTCCATAGGTAGTTAAAGATTTTTTTCCAATTTTTGTTTTTGAATTTGAAAAGATAAATCTAATATCTAATTCTGGGTGTTGTTCTTTAATGAGTTTGTGCTTCTTCCTATCTGCTGAATTAAAAGCACCCTTTGCTTCCACAATAAACCTATCGTTTATTGGGAAGTCTGGGGTATATGATTTTTTCTGTGTAGGTAATTCGAACTTAATCTTCATACCCTCATAGACAAAATGTACTTTATTGTCTTTGAGATAATTATAAATTACTTCTTCTAAACCACTCTTTAATTCAACAGTTTTAGAAATCCGAACTCTCTTGTACTTTGGGTGCATCTGAGTTTTCGCTTTCACTGTTGGATTTGCTTTCAAAACCATCTTCTTCTTTGAAGATGTTAGTGTCTGATTTGCCTTGAACTAGTTTAATAACTTGAACAGCTTTCAATCTTAAACTCACTCCTGCACCTAACATTGGTGTGAAGTAAGGAATTTCTTGATAAGCACATTTAAGTGTTGAACCACCCCATATACTTACATCAGTAGGTAATGGATTTTTCTTGGCATCAAATAGCGTAGGTCTCTGAGAAAATTTCTCTTGGGTTTTTCTATTAACACCTGACGCTTTCATTTTTAATTTGAAGAAAACAAAATCGCCTTCTTCAGTATAAGGTTTAGGTGCTTCTTTAACTTTTTTACCTTTGTTATCTTTTTCAGCTTTAGCAAGACTGTCTAGTATAGATTGGTTTACACTTCTAACCATATCCGTAGCGTCTGATTTGCTAATCTTTAAAGTAACCTTGTATTCTCCAAGTTCATTAAAACGAACATCTGGTTTTACAAGGTGTGGGTAAATTGCTTCCGAAGCAACACTAACCTTTGTTGTTATTTCACTCATAGATTTCTCCTTATATTTGTTGAGTACTAACTGTTCGTTCAGTTAGCTATAAGGGGAACTTAATCATGCACTACTGCATATACCTAGATACAAAAAAATACAGACTTCTTGACTTCTTGTAAATCTAAATTTCCTTTAATTGGCATAGTAGGAAATTTCTTTAGGTTCTTTTCAGACAGCATAGCTTTCATCTCATTTGCAAAATTTAATAAAACATCTTCATTATAAATTTCACAGAAAGCATCTCTAATAGCATCTGCCATAATCCTATTGTCAGGTGTGGTACAGCCAAAGCTGTCATGTATCATACTGAAGTTATCAACTCCTGCTTCTTTAGCTTTCACTACAGCTAATTGTAAAACACTTGCATCTAATGAATGAATAAAATTAGGACATACACTTTGTGCAGTTTTTCTTTTATCTATAATATTAGTTTCTGATGCAATAGATAACTTAACAATGCTATCACCCATTTTAGTTTTAACTCTTTTACTTTCCTTTTTGTAACACATCATCTGAACTGGAAAGTTTAGTGGTGTAGACCAACATACAGGTAAGTTCTCTGAAGCAACTAGCCTTGCTATATTTTTCAGAAAATCCATAATGTCTCTAGCTTTAACAACTACATCATTTATGGCTTCCCAAACTATAGGCGTTAAGTAAGCAGTAGCTTTAAACAGGTCATCTCCAAACTCATGCTGTGTACCTCTTTCAGTAAACTCTTTAGCAACATGGTCTTCTAGATATTGTCTGCAGGAATACCTTGTAAGTGAATAAGGTAAACACATCACAGGTTTCTTACATATCTTTCTGTCTATTTTATAAGCTAACCATTTGGTTGCTAACTCATCAGTTCTTGCTTGAAGTTTTTTAGTAACCTCTATTGCTACTAAATTATATACATCACTGGGTTTATTACTTGGTACTAGATTAGTAGCTTTACCACCTACTTCATCTCGCATCATAGCTGAATAGTGTTGCAGTCCACTGTTACTACAGTCTGCTTGTATTGGTAGAGTGGTTATAAAACTACTATCAAAATTACTATCACTGTACGCTTTCATCTCATAACAAAATGCTAGGAAACAAAAAGGCTTATCTGCATCACACCACCAAGTATGTTCTAATGGAGCTGTTGCACATTCAATAATTTTATCCATGTGTGCTTTTATCCAACCAACTCTTACATCAAGTTCTTCTTTATCAACCTCTCCAAATAATCCTGCACCTGCTACTGCAAGTATATCAAAATTATCTCCAATTCTTTTTCCAAATTTAAAAGTTAATAAAGCTCTACTATAATCTGCTGACTGTGGACTTAACATTGCAGGTTTAGGATATACTCTACTTCTAAAGTCTAATTGATATGGATAGAAGAAACCTTTTTTCTCTAATAACATTTTAGCTTCTGCCATTATTTGTCTAACCTGAATAAATTTAGAGTTTTGTTTAGACCTATTAGAGTAAACTTTAGATGCTTCTCTTTTCCATTTAACTAGAGCTTCAGGATTTGTAGAAATATCTACAGGCTTAATAGGAAGTTCTATTGCCTGTGGATTTACTGGTAACTTACCTAATGGAAAGTCATTATCCATACATTGTTTAATAACCTCATATACAGGTTTATTAATAACCCACTCAGTATGTTGCATGATATTTACCGATTGGTAAACGACAGGCATTTCCTTAGCTAGGTTTTTAAGTTCTTCTAGGTATCTTCTATTACTTGCTTTGACTAAATTGTAGTGCATTAGATATTCTCCTTATTAAGTGATTGACTGATTTCTTTAGCTGTTGATTGTTTGTAGTTATGTTTCTTGCCATAATATCCACCGACAAAAGGATTTTCCCATTCTCTTGGTGGCATCAACATTGGTAGGTATTTAGGGAAAAGAGCTTCATTCTTAATATTGAAGTTCTTGATTTCCTCTATGATTTTAGGTGTAGCTTCAACATAACAAATAGTTTTAATCTTATTAGATTTTCTATTCTGATGTTTAACCAACCCTAGCTTTTCACATAAGGAAACAATCTTAACACCAAGATGTAACTGGTTTTCTTTAGACCAATCATCAAATTGCAGGTTGTGCTTATTCATACAGTAAGTCCAAACCTTACGTTTATAGAGGTATCTATTTGCGTTCTGTGGAATGTTCTTACCAGTAAGTCTTTTAGCTACCTGATTATACTTGTCCTTTTCCTCATCTTTGAAGATGGTTATTTTAGCTTCCAACATAAGTGCTGTACCTAATTTGATAGCTAATTTGTTAAGGGTGGTTTCTGCAGAGATACCATCAATCACATTCTTCAATGCAATAAGACTTACTGTGTCCCATACATTAGGATTATTCGTTATGAACTCCTCGTTGATAAATGCTGATTTGGGCAAACACTGGCATAATAGCTTTAAAGCTGTCTGCCTATTACCTGCTACTCCTGAAGTCATTGTCTTAACCTCATCATTAATCATAGCCGATAATTCAGTGATATATTTCTGCTGTAGTACTATTCCATATAGGGTCGTACTTTCTTGACTATCAACAACTGCATCTTTGATGAGCTTTTGATACCTAGTTATTCCACCTCTAATCATGGCTTCTTCGAAGGCAATTTCTTCCTCAATCTTAGCTACATAATCTTCAGTGTTCTCATTCTTAAACTTACCACCTACTCCAACCTTAACTAATTCCTCTAGTTGTTGTTGCAGTAAAGTCTTTTGTTCTGATGTACTCATAGTGTTCTTGTCCTTAAAGTTAAGTACATGCACTTGTGGTTCTTGTTGCAATAAAAATACAGCAAAGAAGTAGTTTTGTTGCATTTGTTGCAGAAACTATCCACTAGTGCATACATTGATTGTTTAAAAAAAAGACGTTGGTGTTGAAGAAGAATATGCAGAAGTGAATGTATGTGTGTGGGGTGGTTCTTTCCTAAGACCAGCGCGTCTACCAATTCCGCCATTCGCCCACAATTCTTGGGGTTTTATATATTATTGATATCATTTGTCCAATGAGAATAATTATGAAATATATTAATAATCAATTATAATTAGTATTAATTTAAAAAATGATTATTTCTCCTTGCATAAGTATATGTAAAACTGACCCACAGACTGGTTATTGCTACGGGTGTGGAAGAAATAATGATGAAAAAAAATTATGGAAATTAGAAGACACTACTGATCAGTGGAAAAATGATAATTTGACCAATATTCAAAAAAGGCTTGCTGGATGGCAGTTAGAAAGTTTTAAAGATTCATATAGACATAAATTAAAAAATGGTATTTCTCTTTTTAAAAAAAATTTGATAAAATGAACAAGACAACAATTATTACTATAATTTATATCGTTGGAATCATAATTG
>CAJQSF010000041.1 GCA_905612495.1 uncultured Candidatus Pelagibacter sp. | reverse complement strand
TTTCAAGAAATATAAGATCTTTGAAACAAGCAAAAAAATTAACAGATCAAATTAAAAAAATATTTAAAGATAAAAATTACCCTATATTGATTGATCAAGAGGGTGGACGAGTTAATAGATTGAAAAATTTTTTCAATCTAGATTCTTTAACAGCTGAATTTTTTGGTAAACTATATTTAAAGGATAAAAAAAAGTTTTATGATTATTATAGAATTTTTATAAAACAGACATCTTTCTTATTAAAATCGATAGGAGCAAATATTAACACTCTACCTGTTCTTGATTTGAGGTTAAAAGGTTCGAGTTCAATAATCGGAGATAGATCATTTTCAAAAGACCCTAAAACTGTCTCAAAAATTGGTGATATTTGTATAAATACCTTTCACGCAAATCACATAGGAACTGTTATTAAGCACATCCCCGGTCATGGCTTAGCTAAAGTGGATAGTCACAAATTAACACCAACAGTTAATAAAAAATTAAAATATTTGATAAAAAATGATTTTTCAACTTTCAAGAAAAAGTCTAGCCTTTTTGCTATGACTGCGCATATAATTTACACAAATATAGACAAAACTAATACAGCGACACACTCAAAAAAAATAATTCAACTAATAAGAAATAATATCAAATTTAAGAACATAATAATGTCAGATGACATATCCATGAAAAGCTTAAAAAGTTCAATTAAAGTCAATACTTTGATGGCTTTTAATGCGGGTTGTGATTTAGTTCTTCATTGCAATGGTAACATTAAGGAAATGAGTGATGTTGCGATTAATTCTCCCTTAATAAACAAGTTTATAATTAAAAAAACATCACAATTTTATAAGATTATAAGTTAATATTTAATATGTCTGATACCGATTCTAATAATTTTAATGTGAATCTTGAAAACTATCAAGGTCCTTTAGATTTACTGTTAGATTTAGCTAAAGCACAAAAAGTAGATCTAGAAAATATCTCCATAACATTATTGGCAGATCAGTTTCATGATTATATCACAAATGAAAAAAATCTAAATTTAGAGACGGCATCTGAATACCTATTGATGGCAACCTGGTTAACCTACCTAAAATCTAAACTCTTATTACCAGGAAATCCTGAGGAAGAATTTAAATTATTAGAGGTTGCTCAACAACTTAAATTACAATTAAAAAAATTGGAATTAATACGTCTTCTTTCAGATCAAATGTTAAAAAGAAAAAGATTAGGTAGAGAAATACGTTTAAGAGGAATTAAAGGAAGTATTCGATCGATTTATAGTACTGAATATAAATTAAACCTTTATGAATTGTTGAAAACATATTCTGGCATCATCATGACCAAAGACTTTCAAAGAATGAATATACCTAAACTACCAGTATTCACTACAGAGGATGGTATAAAACGTATTAGAGAATTTTTTGGTAAACTGATGGATTGGAAGAATATTAATGATTTAATCCCCAAAAATTTTAAAGATGGAATGAAATATAAAAAAACAGGCAAAGCAGGGATTTTTGCTGGATCTCTTGAACTTGTTAAAGAAGGTAATCTTACAATAAAACAAGAAAACCTATTTGATGAAATATATGTTAAGGAGATTAGGTGACTAAAATAAATAAAGATTTAAAAACTAACATTGTAACATTTCCAAAAAAATTAAATGATGGAGAGAGGGAAATTGAGGCTATTGTTTTTGCTGCATTAGAACCCCTTGATATAGATACAATAGATTCCAAAATTTCTAAAAAAATTGATGTTTTAAAAACTTTAGAAAAACTTCAAATAGAATACTCCACTAGAGGTATCAATTTGGTCTGCATTTCAAAAAGATGGTCATTCAGAACTTCTGAAAATTTATCAAACTTGATGTCACAAGAAAAAACTGTTGAAAAAAAACTATCTAGAGCAGCCATTGAAACCCTTGCTATTATTGTTTATCACCAACCTGTAACTAGAGCTGAAATTGAAGAAATTAGAGGTGTAGCTTTTGGAACTAATACACTTGATATATTAATGGAACTAAATTGGGTTAAACCTCAAGGGCGCAAAGATGTTCCGGGTAAACCAATTCAGTATGGAACTACAGTTGATTTTTTAAGTCATTTTAGTCTTCAAAAATTATCAGATTTACCAACCGTTGATGAACTAGGCTCAGCTGGCTTAATCGATAGTGCTAATATAGATAATGCAATTTTTGGTACGGGTAAATTTTACAAAGAAAAACAAGAAGAAAAGAAAGAAGACATCTATGAAAATATAGATGAAATGCTAGGTGGAACGCTTAGTCCTGAGGAAGAAAAATAAAAAGTTACTTTAAAATTAAATCTAAAAGAGGTATAAAATTATATGAGTATTGGAATTTGGCAAATAGCAATAGTTGTTATCTTAGTTGTCCTTTTGTTTGGTAGAGGTAAAATCTCCAGTTTAATGGGTGATGTAGCTAAAGGTATTAAAAGTTTTAAAAAAGGTATGGCTACAGACATCACAGACGAGCCAGAGCCTAAAAATGTTTCTGACAATAATCAAGACAGTAAAGACAAAGAATAAATTAAATGCCCACTATTGGCTGGTTTGAGATTTTACTAGTAGTAGCAGTGGCAATTATTGTTATTGGTCCTAAAGATTTTCCATTTATGTTAAAAAAGGTTGGGTCCTGGATTGGAACAACTAAAAGATATATTAGCAATATACAAAGCGAGGTAGCTGATCTTGATATTAGTTCTAACGAAATAGAAAAACCCGTAGAAGAAAAAAAAGATAATGACAAAACCTGAAAATGAAGGTGGCTTTGTAAGTCATTTAACAGAACTTAGAAAAAGATTAATTCATTCTTTTATTTTTTTATTCATCTTCTTTATTGGATGTTATTTTTTTTCAGAACATCTTTATGGTTTTCTAGTTGAGCCTTTTGCTAAAGCGGTAAATGACAGTGGAACTGATAGAAGGTTAATTTTTACAGCTTTACAAGAAACGTTTTTAACATACCTAAAAGTTTCTTTTTTTGCAGCATTCTTTGTTACCTGTCCCTATATATTAATGCAAATATGGAAATTTATTGCACCTGGACTCTATAAACATGAAAAAATTGCAATCGTTCCTTATCTAGTTTTAACACCTATATTATTTTTCTTGGGAGGTATGCTTGTCTATTATTTAATAATGCCACTCGCTATAAAGTTCTTCCTTTCCTTTGAGAGCACAGGGGCTTCAACTGGCTTACCCATTCAATTGGAAGCAAAAGTGAGTGAATACCTTTCACTTGTAATGAAATTAATTTTCGCATTTGGTATAAGCTTTCAGTTACCAGTTGTACTTAGTTTATTGGCTAGAGTAGGTATGGTTGATGCTAAATTTCTTAGAGAAAAAAGAAAATATGTTGTTGTAATGATTTTTGCTGCAGCAGCACTATTAACACCGCCAGATCCCATAACTCAAATTGGCTTAGCAATACCATTATTGATTTTATATGAATTATCTATATTTTCTGTAAATATTATTGAAAAGAAAAATAAAAAAAATGCATAATATAAAAGAAATTAGAAATAATATTGAAAGTTTTAAAGAAGCTTTAATTAAAAGATCCTTAGAAATAGACGTCGTTAAAATTTTATCTTTAGATGAAAGTAATAGAGACTATATCCAACAAAGAGAAACACTTGAAAAAGAAAAAAAAGATATTTCAAAATTAAAAGATAAAACACTTTTTGAGAAATCTAAAGATATTTCAAATGAGATTGAAAAAATTAACAAACTACAAACAGTTGTTAAAGAACAATTAGATACTATATTATCATCAATTCCAAATATACCTTATTCAGATGTGCCCATCGGTAAAGATGAAAAATCAAATATAGAAATTTCAAAATCAGGAACAGTCCCTAACTTTACATTTAAACCTAAATCTCATTATGAATTAGGTGAGAACCTAGAAATGTTAGATTTTGATCTTGCAACAAAAACAACAGGTGCTAGATTTGTCTTTGTAAAAGATAAATTGGCTTTATTGGAAAGAGCACTGTCTAATTTTATGCTCGACACACACGTTAACATTAATGGTTATAAAGAAATCTCTCCCCCTTTAATAGCTTCTGATTCCACTATGTTTGGAACTGGTCAATTACCAAAATTTGATAATGATCAATTCGAACTTAAGTTAGAGGACTCAAGTGATAGAAAATTTTTAATTCCAACTGCAGAAGTAATTTTAACAAATATAGTTAAAAACCAAATTGTTGATAAAAAAAATCTACCGATGAGAATGGTTGCGTCAACCCCTTGTTTTAGAAAAGAAGCTGGAAGTTACGGCAAAGATACTAAAGGGATGATTAGACAACACCAATTTTACAAAGTTGAAATGGTGAGCATAGTTGAGGCTGAAAAGTGCCTACCCGAACTTGATAGAATGACTGACTGTGCGACTAAAATATTGGATTTACTAAAACTTCCTTATAGAAAAATTGTTTTATGTACTGGTGACTTGGGTTTTAGTGCTGAAAAAACTTTTGATATTGAGGTATGGCTTCCGTCAGAGGATAAATATAGGGAAATTTCAAGCTGTTCTTCATGCGGATCATTTCAAGCTAGAAGAATGAAAGCTAGATATAAAAATGATAAAAAAGAAACAGTTTTTGTTGGAACACTTAATGGTAGTGGTTTAGCAATTGGCAGAACACTGGTTGCTATATTGGAAAATTATCAACAAGAAGATGGCTCTATTATTGTACCTGAGGTTTTAAAGCCTTACATGAATAATATTGAGAAAATCAATAAGATTTAAAGTTGTTTTAATTTAATAGATGTTGTAAGTATTCACCTTAATCAAGGAGAAATATGGATTCAGGAATAGGCCAATTTGTACCACTAATTTTAATTTTTGTTATTTTTTACTTTTTTTTAATAAGACCTCAACAAAAGAAAGTTAAAGAGCATAAAGCCATGGTAGAAAACTTATCAAGAGGCGACAAGGTTGTAACGTCTGCTGGTATTATTGGTACGGTTGAAAGAATTATTGATAATGAAAAAGTTGAAGTACAAATTGCTGACAACGTTAAAGTTGAAATTATCAAATCTACAGGTATCCAAGGGTTGCTTAACTCTCCAGAAGTAAAAAAATAACATTTTACTAAGTGTTATACTTTTCCAAATTAAGAATTACCTTAGTTTTTTTAGTAACTTTTTTTTTTATTTTTATTACTGTATCTAACTTTCTAGATACTGAAGATAGTTTTATGTCAAAAAAGATAAATCTAGGTTTGGATTTACAAGGTGGCTCATATCTATTACTTGAAATTGATAACGGTCCTGTTGAAATCCAAAAATTACAAAACACAACTACCGCCATTAGGAATTTTCTAAAAGATAAAAAAATAAACTTTAATGACTTAAGAATAGAAAATAAAAAGATAATATTTAATGTACCCAAAGACAATGCTGAATTAGTTGAGATTTTTTTTCTTGATAAAGAAAGTGAAATTAACCCATACTATAACCAATATAAATCTCATCAATTTGATTTAGAAAAACAAGATGGTGAATTTATATTAAAACTTTCTAAATATGGACTTATTGAAATTAAAAAATCCTCGCAAGATCAAGCCCTTGAGATAGTTAGAAGAAGAGTAGACGAGGTTGGTACTAATGAACCAAATATAATAAAAAGAGGCAATAATAGAATTCTTGTGGAGCTCCCTGGGCTGGATGATCCTATGCGAATAAAATCACTTCTGGGTAAAACTGCAAATTTAACATTTAGATTTGTTACTCAAAATAGTAATGACACTTTTGGTACTGAAATGCTTCAATTTGAAGATGGCACCAATGAAGTGATGGTAAGTAAAAGAATAATTTTAAATGGTGAGAATTTATTAGATGCTCAACCACAAATGAATAATCAAACAAATGAAACAGTAGTATCATTCACTCTTGATAGGGTAGGTGCAAGAAGATTTGGTAAAGCAACTAGTACTGGGATAGGTAAACAGTTAGCAATTGTTTTAGATGGAAAAATTGTTAGTGCACCAACTATTCAGAGTGTAATTGCAAGTGGAAATGGACAGATTAGTGGTAATTTTACATTTCAATCTGCAACGGATTTAGCTTTATTGCTTAGATCCGGTGCCTTGCCAGCACCACTAAATATAATCGAGGAAAGAACAGTAGGTCCTGATCTTGGTCAAGACTCAATTAATGCCGGTGTTATTGCTCTTATAATTGGGTTCTTGTTAGTAATTATGTTTATGTTTTTTAAATATAGAATATTCGGATTGATAGCAAATATAACATTATTAGTTAATCTATTCCTTTTGATAGGTATTTTAACTTTATTCGAAGCAACATTAACACTTCCAGGTATAGCAGGTATTATTTTAACAGTCGGTATGGCTGTTGATGCAAATGTATTAATTTTTGAAAGAATTAAAGAAGAATGTAAAAAAGAAAAAAATAATATAATAGCTTTTGACACAGGTTACGTTAAATCAAAAACTGCAATCATCGATGCTAATATAACAACATTAATTGCGGCTATCATTTTATTCTTAATGGGGTCGGGTCCTGTAAAAGGTTTTTCTGTTACTTTAGCTGTTGGAATTTTTACCACACTGTTTTCAGTATATTTTATCGCAAGAATGCTTACTGGTCTTTACGTGGTAAGGAATAAAGAAAAAACTAAACTAATATAAATGATTAATTTTAATAAATTTTATAAACTATTTAACCTCATATCTTTGAGTCTAGTAGTCGTATCTATTCTTTTGTTATTTTTTAAAGGACTTAATTTTGGTGTAGATTTTAAAGGCGGAACTCTAATTGAGTTAAGATCAAATGATAAAAACATTAATGTTACATCTCTAAGACAATCTTTTAGCCAAATGAATTTAGGAGATTTTAATGTTAAAAAATTTGGTAATGAGAATGATTTTTTAATTAAGATAGAGAAAAAAGACACAAGTGCAAACGCTATTGAGGTTATTAAAAATGATTTAACATCTTCTTTGGGGGGGTCTTTTAATTTCAGAAGAGTTGAAAATGTAGGTCCAAAAGTTAGCTCTGAATTATTAAAGTCTGGTATTATCGCAATCGCACTATCTCTAGCTGCAATGTTATTTTACATATGGATAAGATTTGAATGGCAATTTAGTTTGGGTGCTATTTTGGCCTTATTCCATGACGTCATTATAACACTTGGTCTTTTCTCACTATTTAGTTTAGAAATAAATCTATCAATAGTGGCTGCCGTTTTAACTATAGTTGGTTATTCAATGAACGATACTGTTGTAATTTATGACAGAGTTAGAGAAAATTTAAGAAAGTTTTCTGACATCAAAATTTATGAACTTACAAATATCTCAATCAATGAAACACTTTCAAGAACTATAATTACATCAGCCACAACATTACTTGCTTTAGTTTCAATTTATTTATTTGGTGGAGAAATATTAAAAGGTTTTTCTTTAGCTATGATAATGGGTGTTGTATTTGGAACTTATTCTTCAATTTATATAGCTAATCCGATACTTGTGAAACTTAGAGTTTCACAAAAAACAATCCTAAAAGAAAATAGCGAGTAGATTTAATAAAGATTTTGAGCAGCTACCATTGAAAGTAACATTGGTAACGATAAAAGTGTATTTGTTCTTGAAAACAACATTGCTGTTCTTGCTGATTTGGCTTTAGCATCAGGTTCACATTCAACAATGCCTAGAGCTCTTTTTTGATTTGGCCAAATAATAAACCAGACATTAAAAGCCATATATAAACCAAGCCACATACCAATACCGATAGCTGTACTTTTTCCACCTCCGCCTAAAGTCATAGCGTCGTGTAAATAACCATTTAAATAACCTAAAATTAATCCGGATAGTACAGTTAGTAAAGCAGCCCATCTAAAATAAAACAAAGCTGCAGGGGCTATAACTTTACCTATAGCAGGTTTTTGCTCATCAGGAATTTTTGGCATATTTGGAATTTGTACAAAGTTAAAATACCAAAGAAGCCCAATCCACATGATAGCAACTGTTACATGAATTAATCTTGTTAACCAACTCCAAAAAATTATGTCAAAATCAAAACCACCATTACCATAGAATAAGCCTAGAAAAAGAATTATAGCTAAAGCCAATGACGCATGAATTGTTCTAGGTAGAGATGATAGTAAATTGCCCATAATTAGAATCTCTTATACACTAATTGTTTAAATCTTTAACTTCTTTTTAAATTTTTCTTCCAGCATATGTTTTAAGAATTCCCCAGTATAACTACCTTTTATTTTGATAATATCCTCAGGTTTGCCCTCTGCGATAATATTTCCACCTTTGACACCACCTTCAGGACCCATATCCACAATATAGTCAGCTGTTTTAATTACATCTAAATTATGCTCAATAACAACAACTGTATTTCCTAATGCAACAAATGTGTGCAATATTTCTAATAGTTTTTTAATATCATGTTGATGAAGACCTGTTGTCGGTTCATCCAATATGTACATAGTTCTTCCTGTAGATCTTTTTGATAGTTCTTTAGCTAGCTTAATACGCTGAGCCTCACCACCAGATAACGTTGTTGCCTGCTGTCCAATTTTTATATAGCCAAGGCCTACTTTTTTTAATGTTAGTAGTTTCGTTTTAATATTAGAAATATTTTCGAAATACTCACATCCCTCATCTACAGACATATCTAATACATCAGCAATACTTTTATCTTTGAATTTTATCTCGAGAGTTTCCCTGTTGTACCTAGTTCCCTTACATTCATCACATTGTATATACACATCAGGCAAGAAATGCATTTCATAAGTAATCACACCGTCACCTTCACAAGCTTCACATCTTCCACCTTTTACATTAAATGAAAATCTTCCAGGCTTATACCCTCTAGTTTTGGATTCAGGTAACGCTGTAAACCAATCTCTAATAGGACCAAAAGCTCCAGTATAAGTTGCTGGGTTTGATCTAGGTGTTCTTCCGATAGGAGACTGATCTATATCAATTATTTTATCTATAAGCTCAACACCCTTGTAGCTTTTAAATGCCTTTGGAACTCTTCTAGCTTTGTTATTCAAGGTTAAATTTAATGCATGATATAAAGTTTGTAATATTAATGTAGATTTACCACTGCCAGATACACCTGTTACACATGTAAAACTCCCTGTTGGTATCCTAAGATTAACGTTATTCAAATTATTTCCACTAGCACCACTAATTTCAACAAACCTTCCATTTTTTGCAAGTCTTCGGGTTCTTGGAATTTCTATATATTTTTTATGAGATAGGTATTGACCGGTGATACTGTTTTTATTTTTTAGTATTTCATTATATGTACCTTGTGCAATTATTTCACCACCATTAGTTCCAGCTTCTGGACCCATATCTATTATATGATCTGCATTTTCCATAGTTTCCGTGTCATGCTCAACAACAATTACTGTGTTGCCTAAATCTCTAAGTCTTTTTAATGCATTTATTAATTTAACATTATCTTTTTGATGTAATCCTATTGATGGTTCATCAAGCACATATAATACACCAGTTAAACCAGAACCAATTTGTGACGCCAGTCTAATTCTTTGAGCCTCACCTCCAGAAAGAGTACCTGACTCTCTCGATAATGTTAAATACTCAAGCCCGACATTTAAAAGAAAAGTTAACCTCTCATTAATTTCTTTTAAAATATGTTCTGCTATTTTAAATTGTCTTTTATCAAGATTTTGTTCTAAACTTTTAAACCAGTTAGCAGCATCTAATATAGATTTTTTTGTTACATCACTTATATTTTGATCATCAATTTTTACACATAAAGCTTCTTCTTTTAACCTATTACCTTCACATCCTTCACAGGCAGAGTCAGATTGGTATTCAGCTATTGCTTCTCTTTTCCACTCACTATCAGACTCAAGAAATCTTCTTTCAAGGTTGTTGATGACACCTTCAAAAGTTTTTTTATGAGAATATTTTTCGTATCCATCATCATAGACAAATTTTATCTCTTCTTCATCAGAACCAAATAAAATTACATCTTTAAATTTTTTTGGAAGTTTTTTCCATTTTTCATCTAAAGAAAAATCATAATGTTTTGCAATAGATGCTAGTGTCTGAGCATAATATAATGTTGTTGATTTGGCCCATGGTTCTATAGCCCCATCTGCAATACTCTTTTTTTCATCTGGAACTACTAAGTTTGGATCCACATTTAATTTGATACCTATACCCTCACATTCTGCACAAGCTCCATAAGGACTATTAAAAGAAAAAAGTCTAGGTTCTATTTCTTCAATTGTAAAACCACTTTCAGGACATGCAAACTTTGTAGAATAAATTAATTTTTCAACTTTTCTAAATTTTTGAGGTAACGTTTCGTCTTCGTATTCAACAAATACTAAACCATTTGATAAGTTAACAGCTGTTTCAATACTTTCAGCTAGCCTATTTCCTAGATTTGAATTTAATACAATTCTGTCAACTAAAACTGAAATATCATGTTTAATTTTCTTATCTAGTTCTGGAACTTTTTCAATATCATAAAGCACCTCATCAATTTTAATTTTTCTAAAACCTCTTCTTTTGTAACTTAAAATATCTTTTCTATATTCACCTTTACGACCCCTAACTACTGGAGCGTAAATATAAATTGTAGATTTTTTTGGTAATTTTTTTATTAAATCTACAATCTGAGTAATTGTTTGTGATGTTATTGGTTTTCCAGTAAAAGGTGAGTAGGGTATACCGGCTCTTGCGTAAAGTACTCTCATGTAATCATAAATTTCAGTAACTGTTGCAACAGTTGATCTTGGGTTCTTAGATGTATTTTTTTGCTCTATTGCTATAGCTGGACTCAATCCTTCGATAAGATCAACGTTTGGTTTTTTCATTTTATCTAAAAATTGACGTGCGTAAGCAGATAAACTTTCAACATACCTTCTTTGTCCCTCAGCATAGATAGTATCAAATGCTAATGAAGATTTTCCTGAACCAGAAAGACCAGTAATTACGACAAATTGATCTTTTGGTATTTCGACCGAAACGTTCTTTAAATTATGCTCTTTTGCACCCTTGATAACTATCTTTTTGATCATAATTTTAGTTGCTTTAAATTAATAAAATTAATATTGAGTTTATATTGTGATATAAAACTAAATAAATAAATAAACATGTATAAATATTATGGCTGGAAGTTTAAATAAAGTATTATTAATTGGGCGTTTAGGCGCAGACCCTGAAATCAAACAAATGGTAAATGGTAAAAGTGTTGCCAGATTAAGTTTAGCTACAAGCCAATCTTGGAAAGATAAATCTACTGGTGAAAAAAAAGAAAAAACAGAATGGCACCGTATAGTTGTATTCAATGATGGTTTAGTGAATGTTGTTCAGCAGTATTTAAAAAAAGGTGCACAAATTTATGTTGAAGGTCAAATAACCACCAGAAAATGGAAAGACGAACAATCTGGTCAAGATAAATACTCAACTGAGATAGTAATACAAGGATATAACTCTTCACTTACTATGTTAGGTGGTGGAAACACAGGGGGTGGTGGTATTCAAAATGATAACACTCAAACACCTGCTAATAATTTTGAAGACAGTCCTCAAGTTGCAAATGATATGGATGACGAAATTCCATTTTAGTTTCTATGAAAGATACAGAAATTTCTAAAGACAAGAATATAAAACTCATTTCAATGCACGACGAGATGAGTGCGTCTTATTTATCGTATGCGATGAGTGTAATTGTTAGTAGGGCACTTCCAGATGTAAGAGATGGATTAAAGCCTGTTCATAGAAGAATATTGTTTGCCATGTATAAAGGTGGCTACGATTGGTCAAAACAATTTAGAAAATCTGCAAGAATAGTTGGTGATGTAATTGGTAAATATCACCCACATGGAGATCAATCTGTTTATGACGCTCTTGTTAGAATGGTTCAAGATTTCTCGATGAGTTTACCGTTAGTTCAAGGTCAAGGTAACTTTGGATCTATAGATGGTGATCCTGCTGCAGCTATGAGATATACCGAAACAAGATTAGCTAAAGTTTCTCAATACTTAATTGATGATATAGAAAAAAATACTGTTGAGTATAAAAGTAATTATGACGAAACAGAAAAAGAACCCATTGTTTTACCGGCTCAATACCCTAATTTATTAGTAAACGGTGCTGGTGGTATTGCCGTTGGAATGGCAACAAGTATTCCACCTCATAACTTAGGTGAAATTATAGATGGAACTTTAGCTTTAATTGAAAATAAAGATGTCAAGATTAAAGATTTAATGAAGCATATACCTGGTCCCGATTTTCCAACTGGTGGTGTTATTATTGGTAAAGATATTATTAAAGCTGGTTATAATGTTGGTCGTGGCTCTTTTAAGATTAGAGGTGAAATTAGTGTTGAAACTCAAAAAAATGGAAGAGAAAGACTTGTTATAACTTCGGTACCATACCAGGTAAATAAATCAGTTTTAAATGAAAGAATTGCGCAACTGGTAAGAGAAAAAAAGATAGAAGGGATTAAAGATATAAGAGACGAATCTAATAGAGAGGGTATTAGAGTCGCCATTGATTTAAGAAATGGTGTTGAGCCTGAAACCATTAAAAGACAACTTTATAAAAATACATCTATAGAAAGTTCATTTGGATTTAATACCCTTGCGATTGTCGATGGAAAACCCAAAATTTGTAACTTAAAAGATTTTTTAACTAACTTTTTAACTTTCCGTGAGGACGTTGTAATTAAGAAGACTAAATTTGATTTAAAAAAAGCAGAAGATAGAGCTCATATATTAATAGGTCTTTCAGTATCAGTTGAAAATTTAGATAAAATTATAAAAATCATAAGGTCATCAAAAACTCCAGATGATGCAAAAAAATCCTTACTCTCTACAAAGTGGAAAATTAATAAATCTTTAAAATTAATTTCACTAGTAGAAGATAAAAAAGGTAAAAATTTATATTCTTTCTCAGACCTACAGGTTGTAGCAATTTTAGAACTTAGACTTCAAAAATTAACAGCTTTAGGGATTAATGAAATTGAAGTTGAAATAAAAAAATTAGCTGACTTAATTAAAGGGTATAAAAAAATTATCAACTCAAAAAAAGAACTTTTAAAAGTAATCAGTGAAGAGTTAATAACTATTAAAGAAAAATTTGCAGTACCTAGAAGAACTAAAATTATTGATGCAATATTAAATTACGATATTGAAGAAACTATTCAAAAAGAATCTGTAATTATAACAGTAACTTTCCAAGGATACATCAAAAGGGGAGCTTTAAGTAATTTAAAACAACAAAAAAGAGGAGGAAAGGGTAAGTCTGGCATCACGACAAGAGATGAAGATTCTGTGGTACAAACATTATCTGTTAACACCCACACTTCTGTTCTTTTTTTTTCAACAGAAGGCCTTGTATATAAAATTAAAGCATGGAAAATACCCGAAGGATCGACTATATCTAAAGGTAAATCTTTATTCAATATTTTACCTTTAAAAAGCCATCAATCAATCAGCTCTATTATGCCGTTTCCAGAAGATGAGAGTGATTGGAAGAATTTACAAATTGTATTTGCTACAGCAAAAGGAAAAGTTAGAAAAAATAGTCTTGAAGATTTTTCATCGATTAATTCAGCAGGAAAGATTGCAATGAAACTTGACCCTAATGATAAGATTGTTGGAGTTGAAATTTGTAAGGATGATCAAGATATAATGTTAAGCACTAATAATGGTAAATGTATCAGATTTGAATCAAAAAAACTTAGGGTATTTAAAGGAAGATCCTCAAAAGGCATTAAAGGTATCGAGCTTGCACCTAATGATGAAATAGTGTCATTGTCTATTGTAAATCAGGAAAAAGGCAAAAAAAATAACAAAGGTGTAAAAGCTGATTTAACAGAAAAAGAAAGATTTATATTATCTATTACAGAAAACGGTTATGGAAAGAAAACTTCTCATTTTGATTATAGGGTAACTAATAGAGGTGGTAAGGGCATTATTGGTATAATTAATTCACCAAGAAATGGTAGCATATGCTCTTCATTCCCGGTATTCGATAATGATGAAGTAATGATATCTACAAACAAAGGCAGAGTAATTAGAGTTGCTGTTAAAGAAATTAGAACTGCTGGTAGAAATACGCAAGGTGTTAGAATTATTAAATTATCTGGTGATGAGAAAGTAGTTTCGGCAATAAAAATTGATGATAACTTGGCTTAATGAAAAAAGTAGCAGTATACCCGGGTACATTTGATCCAATTACCTTTGGTCACATTGATGTTATTAAAAAAGCTTTAAAATTATTTGACAAAGTTATTGTTGCAGCCTCTGAAGGCACTAATAAGAATTACCTTTTTAACTCAGCTGAAAGAATTGAAATAATTAAAAAAGCCCTTTTTTATGATTTAAAATTAGATAAAAAAAAAATTGAAATTATATCATTTACATCTTTAACAACAGATTTATGTAAAAAATATAAATCCAATATTATTCTAAGAGGTTTAAG
This sequence comes from uncultured Candidatus Pelagibacter sp., assembly GCA_905612495.1. GTDB lineage: Bacteria > Pseudomonadota > Alphaproteobacteria > Pelagibacterales > Pelagibacteraceae > Pelagibacter. The sequence continues at coordinate 10,206 of CAJQSF010000041.1, read as the reverse complement.
AGCTGTATCTGACTTCGAGTATGAGTTTCAATTGGCGGGAATGAACAGAAAATTAAGCAGCAATGTAGAAACCATTTTTTTAATGTCAGATGTTGAAAATCAAATTATTTCATCAAGATTTGTAAAAGAAATAGTTAGATTAAAGGGAGATATTAAAAGATTTACTACAAAAAGTACGATAAAGTCTTTAAAAGAGAAATATGAGTAAATTTATAACAAAATTCTTAATTTTATTTTTTATACTAACCAACAATACAATAGCAGAGGAGAATATAATGATTTTAAAACTTAAAGATGGGGACATAAAGATAGAGCTTTTTGAAGACGTAGCACCAAACCATGTTAAAAGAATTAAACGACTGGCACAGGAAGGTAAATATGATGGAGTTGTTTTCCACAGAGTGATTGATGGCTTTATGGCGCAAACTGGTGATGTTAAGTTTGGAAACTCTTCAAATGATGAGTTTGACCTAAAAAGAGCTGGTATGGGTGGATCTGATTTACCTGATCTTAAAGAAGAATTTAGTGATGTACCTCATGTGCGTGGAACTTTGTCTATGGCAAGATCACAAGATCCAAATAGTGCAAATAGTCAATTTTTTATATGCTTTAAAGAATCCTCATTTCTAGACAGACAATACACTGTTTTTGGTAAAGTTGTTGAAGGAATGGAATTAGTTGATAAAATTAAAAAAGGTGATTCAGATAATAACGGATCTGTTTCAGACCCAGATAAAATTATTAGCTTCAAATAATACCCATATACATCTATGGCATTAAAAAATTTCAAATTTAATGTCATTGAAAAAAATAAATATGCTAGAGCCGGGTTAATTGAAACACATAGAGGCAATATTCAAACACCAGCTTTTATGCCCGTTGGCACTCAAGCTACAGTTAAGGCTTGTTTAATTGATGATGTTATTAAAACTGGTTCTGAAATAATATTATCAAACACATATCACTTAATGATTAGACCTGGTGTTGATAGAATAATTTCAGCTGGTGGTCTCCATAAGTTTATGAATTGCAAACTTCCCATACTTACAGATTCAGGTGGATTTCAAGTTATGTCTCTTTCAAAATTAAATAAAATAGACAGAGAAAAAGGTGCAATTTTTAACTCTCATGTTGACGGTAAAAAGTTTGTTTTAAGCCCTGAAGAAAGCATAAGAGTTCAAAAAGGTTTAAATTCAGACATAGTAATGATCATGGATGAATGCCCTAAAAAAACTACTGACTATAATATTATTAGTAAATCAACGGAACTATCAACATATTGGGCAGAAAGATCTAAAGTTGCATTTGGATCAAATCCTCACAAAGGATTATTTGGAATAGTTCAAGGTGGGTTATTTAAAGACCTAAGAATTAAATCACTTAACTCTCTAACAAAAATTGGTTTTGATGGTTATGCTATAGGTGGTTTAGCAGTTGGAGAAACTCAAAATGAAATGTTTAACGTGTTGGATGATATTAAAGAAGTCATGCCAGAGGATAGGCCGAGATATTTAATGGGTGTTGGAACGCCGGCCGATATATTGGGAGCTGTTAAGAGAGGTATTGATATGTTTGACTGTGTTATGCCGACAAGATCGGGAAGAACAGGGCTTGCTTTCACCTGGAATGGACGTTTAAACATTAAAAATAATAAATTTAAAAGTGACAACGAACCTCTAGATAAGAATTGTTCAAATTTAAGCTTAAATAAGTATTCAAAAAACTATTTAAATCATCTTTTTAATACAAATGAAATATTAGGCTCAACCTTGCTTACTCTTCATAATATCAATTTTTACCAAGAATTAATGTCTTCAATTAGAGAAAATATCAAAAAAGGAACATTTGATAAATTTCATGATGAATACATTGATAAGTTGTAATTTAAATATTTGCAATTACTGAAGTTATGGAATAAATAATTGTTTTTGGTAATAAAAATTATTTAAGTTTAGATATTTTTTTATTGTTTAAATTTTTAAGTGTAAAGAAATTTAAAAATTTTAAAGAAGACTTCACCAAAAGTTTTTTTTTAAAATTAAATAAAAAAAAACATTTATCTTCTCTTTATTAATTTCTATGTGGGCCCTTAGCTCAGTTGGTAGAGCAATTCCCTTTTAAGGAATGGGTCGATGGTTCGAGTCCATCAGGGCTCACCATTAAAAATTCCTTAATAACTTAACCAAATGTAATTGGCGGGTAATCTAAAATAACTGTATTTTCCCATTCTTTTAAATCTTTAATTCTCTTAGATGAAGAGGGGTGTGTGCTCATGAATTGAGGTGGCTCTTTTCCTTTGTTAGCTTCTTTCATTCTCTCCCATAATTTTTTTGTTTCACGAATATCAAATCCTGATAGTGAGGCAAAAATCATTCCCAGATAATCAGCTTCTGTTTCTTGTGTTCTAGAAAAGGGGTTCATAATTCCTATTTGAGATAAAAGACCAACAGTATTCATTCCTGTAACTCTATTAACTTGTGACAGCTTTCCACCTGAGAAAATGTCAAAAAGCTGTGTACTTGTATTTAAAAGCATTCCTCTACTAGCTCTTTCAACCGAATGTTTAGCTACGGCGTGTGCAATTTCATGACCCATTACAGAAGCTAAACCATTTATATTTTTTGTTACATCTAAAATTCCAGTATAAATAGCAATTTTACCACCTGGCATGCACCATGCATTTTTAACCTTCTTATTATCAATTAGTATATATTCCCAATTAAAATTTATAGTAGGATCATCCATACCAGTTCTAGAAAAGTATTCAGAAATAGAGTTTTCCATTCTTTTTCCAATATCTTTAATTTCATTGAATGATTTTATATCATCACTCATTTTTTCTTTTTCTTTAACTTTTTCATAAATTTGTGCCGCTTGAGCATTTAATTTAGATTCTGGTATAATTTTTAATTGTCTCCTGTCAGTAATAGGGGCTGTAGAGCATCCATTAATTGCAACACCATAACAACCACACCCAACATAGTTTAAAAATTTTCTTCTATTCATTTTAATAAATTTTTGATAATTATATAAATACTAACATATATGAATTTAAACAATAAACTTTTAATAGTAGCTTTTATTATATTGATATCATTCGTTATTTATTCAAGCTATCAGTAACCTATTTTATGATTAATAAGAAAAAAAAACCAATTGCTTTGAGATTAAGAAACTATTTTTTTACAGGTGTTATTGTTTTAATACCAATTGGATTTACACTTTATTTAAGTAAATTTTTAATTAATTTTTCAACTAAACTAGTTCCTTCAGGCCTCAACCCAAATACTTATCTCCCTTATTCTATTCCTGGTATAGAAATATTTTTAACAATTATTTTTATTACAATAGTTGGTGGACTTTCTTTGTCTTTTTTAGGCAAAAAGTTTTTGCAATTAATTGATGACTTATTTAAAAAAATACCCATATTGAGAACAATATACTCAGCCATAGGTCAAATGACCGACTCTTTTAGAAATCAGGATGGTAATAAAAAAAGTGTTGTTTTGATAGAATATCCTAGAATAGGATCTTGGGCCGTAGGATTTGCCACTAAAGAGAATAGTGGTGAAATTAAATCTAAGACAAACCAAAATCTAGTTAATGTTTTTGTTCCGACGACACCAAATCCAACAAGTGGTTTTTTACTAATGATTCCAAAAAAAGATTTAATTTATCTAGATATGTCGTTTGAAGAGGCATCCAAATTTATTGTTTCCGCAGGTACTTCTAAGCCGCAAAGCTAAACCATATCATTAATTATATCAGCCTGATCATATAATTTAAGTAATGCTTTATATTTATCAATATTGATATTTTCTAATTCTATTTTTTTAATATATTTTTCTGCCATTAAAAATAAATCTTCATTTTGAATAGGGTCAGCTAATCTAAAATTTTTAACACCACTTTGTTTAAAACCTAGCAAATCACCAAAACCTCTTAACTTCATATCTTCTTCAGAAATTTCAAATCCATCATTTGAATTTTTCAAGATATTAATTCTTTTTTTAGCGTTAACACTTAAATTAGACTTAAACATTAATATACAACTAGCTTGTTTGGGGCCACGCCCAACTCTTCCTCTAAGTTGGTGTAACTGCGATAACCCAAACTTATTAGCATTCTCTATTATTATTACATTCGCGTTAGGAAAATCGATACCAACTTCTATAATTGTTGTTGATACCAAAATTGAATATTCCTTATTTAGAAATTTATTTAGTATCTGTTCTTTTTCTTCACTATTAATTTTTCCATGTAGTAAAGCAACATCGTTAGGGAATAGCTCACTAAGAAATTTATATTTATTTACAGAAGACTGATGGTCCAATTTTTTAGATTCTTCTATTAATGGACAAACCCAGAATACTTGGTTTCCTTCTTTTATTTCTTTTTTTACAAATTTAAGAACATCATCTATTTTGCTCTCTAGTTTGCTATAAGTTTTAACCTCTTTTCTATTACTAGGCTTTTCCCTAATAATGGAAACGTCCATATCTCCATAAACTGACATAGTAAGGGTTCTTGGTATTGGTGTTGCTGACATTAAAAGAACATCACAATTATCACCACCCTTGTCAGACAAGAGTTTTCTTTGTCTTACACCAAATTTATGCTGTTCATCAATTATAATATAACCAAGGTTAGCGAAAATTATTTTTTTTTGGAAAATTGCATGAGTACCAAAAACCATATTAATTTCGTTACTTTCTAATTCTTTTACAATTCTCTTTTTATCAACATTATCACTTTTACTTGAAAGCAATTCAATACTGATATTTTTTGGAAATAATTTTTTTGCTAATGTATAATGCTGCCTAGCTAATATTTCAGTAGGAGCCATTAATGCAACTTGAAAGCCTGAACTAATAACGCTTAGTGAGGAAATTAAAGCAACAATAGTTTTTCCACTTCCTACGTCACCCTGTAAAAGTCTGAACATTTTACTTTTAGAGTTTAAATCTTTATTTATATCTTCTAATGATATTTTTTGATCATTAGTGAGATTAAAATTTAATTTACTAATAATATTATTGTGGGCTTTTTCAGTAAATTTTTTGGAAACCTTTTTAATCTTTTTAATCTTTTTTCTAATTTCTGAGTTAACTAAAAACGAAGCTAATATTTCATCGTAAGCAAGTCTTTTATAAAAATCTGATTTATAATTCTCAATATTTTTTGGATCGTGCAATTTAACTATAGCTTCATTCCAGCTTTCATTATTGAAGAATTTTAATACCTCCTTGTCATGCCACTCTGTTAAAATGGGCAAGTTCTTTAAGATTTGATTAATAATTTTATTATAAGTTTTTTCTGTAATACCCTCTGTTAAAGAGTATTTATTATCTACAGTTTCTATTAATGAACTGTCTTGTGAAATATAGTTAGGATTCGTTATTTGGTATCGCCCTTTATAATTACCTATCTTTCCACTAATTGTCACCTCTTCATTTAAAGGTAAAATCTTTCGGACATAACCCTCATGACTATTAAAAAATATACAATCAATTTTTCCAGTTTCATCAAGACAATTAACTCTATTGGGCAAATTTCTAACTCTTGGAAATTGATACTTTAATGGCACTATTCTGATTGTTTGAACTACACCAATTTGAAGATCACAAACTTTGCTTACCAAAGTTCTATCTGTGTATGACTTAGGTAATCTCCACAATAAGTCAAAAATATTATTAACTTTTTTTTTCTTTAAAATTTCCATGGTTTTTTTACCCACACCATTTAATTTAGTCAAATCTGTTAATAAATAATCATAATTATTTTTATTTTTCATGTTAAATACAATATATAAAAATCTATGATCATTAATATAAAGGATTTAAAAAATAAAATAATTTATCGAGCCAATTATAGAGGCACAAAGGAAATGGATAAATTGTTAGGTTCATTTACTAAAAAATATATTGATGATCTAAAAGATGAAGAATTAAAGCTTTTATGTGAATTGCTGGATTATGACGATGAAAATCTTTACAAACTTAATCAAGATCTGCAGTTAACAATTGAAATCAAGACTAACAAGGTTACTGAATTATTTAAAAATTACAAATATGTAAGTGAGTAGTGGCGGAGAGACTGAGATTCGAACTCAGGAAAGAGTTGCCCCTTTGCCGGTTTTCAAGACCGGTGCATTCAACCGCTCTGCCATCTCTCCGTAAGCAAGGTTTTATTATTATAAAATTTTAATTCAACAATAAAATTGATAAATTCTGATATAATGAATTAATAGCTTAAATATTAATATAATGAAAAATCAAAACTTCAATAAAGGTCTCACTTTAACTGCTTTAGGTTCTTTTTGGTGGGGCGTAATAGGGGTTATCTATTTTAAATATATATCTTTTGCAGGGCCAATCGAAGTTGTTATTCATCGCTGTATTTGGACTTCAGTAGTCTTAATTCTTACAACATTCTATTTTTCTAAATGGAATATATTTTTTGAAATTATATCTAATAAAAGAAAAGTAATTTGGTTATTTTTTTCGGGATTATTAATATTTATAAATTGGGCTACATGGATATATTCTGTAGGAACCGAAAAAATTATTGATGCAAGTTTTGGATATTTTATAATGCCTATTTTAAGTGTTTTCTTAGGATACATCTTTTATAATGAAAAAATTAATAGAAAAAGAGGTATCTCAATTATACTAGTGCTAATTTCAATTTTATTCCTCTTAGTTGTTAATTTTACTTCAATTCCATGGGTAGGGATTATTGTAGCTGTCAGTTGGGGTTTTTATAATTTATTACGAAAAAAAGTTAACGTGGATACCGATGTGGGCTTATTGATTGAAAGTCTTTTTATCTTACCTTTTGCTTTATTTTCTTTTTATCTAATTTTTCAGAATGATTTAAATGACTTTAGCTTAACATCTCCATCACTAATGTTGATATTTATGCTTGCAGGCCCAATGACAGTTATACCATTATTTATGTACGTAAGAGGGGTTGAGCTTTGTGGACTAGGTCCTACTGGAATGATATTTTATATCACCCCAACATTTCAATTTATACTTGGTTTTTTTTACTATAATGAACCATTTTCATTTGAAAAAGCACTTAGTTTCATTTTAATATGGATTGCTGTGATTATTTATTTAAAAGATTTATATGAGAATAATTAGATATATTATAATTTTATTTTTACTACTTACTAATGGTGCACTAAGTTCTAGTGAGTACTCTTTTAATGAATGGCTAAAAAATTTTAAAATTCGTGCATTGGAAAATAATATTTCTGAATTAACTTTTGATAATGTAATGGCGGATGTTATTTTTTTACCTAAAGTAATAAAATATGATCGTTTTCAGCCTGAATTCTACGAAGATACAAAAACTTACATATCAAAAAGATCCTCTAATCAGAAAGTTAAACAGGGTAAAAAATTATACCAATTAAATAAAAAATTTATCGATTCAATTGATAAAAAATTTTCAGTAGAAAAAAGTTTATTATTAGCTTTAATAGGAATAGAAACTAATTTTGGAACCTATGTGGGTAAAATGGATATCTTATCCTCATTAGCGACATTGAGTTTTGATAAAAGAAGATCAGAATTTTTTACAAAAGAACTTATTACTATACTTCAGCTAGTTGAAGCAAAAAAAATTGATCCTAATATCTTGTATGGATCTTGGGCTGGCGCTTTTGGCAATTTTCAGTTTATGCCTTCAACTATAGAGCGTTATGCAATCGATTATGATCAAAATAATGTTATTGAACTTAAGTCAACAAAAGATTCTTTTGCATCAGCTGCAAATTATATAAATAAAATTGGGTGGAATAAAAATCAACCATGCTTCATTAGAGTTAATTTAACCAAAAATGTTCCAAAAAAAATGTTAAATACTTCTGCTAAAAAATTACATAATAAAAATAAGTTTAAACAATTAAAAAAATATATTATAGGTAAAGAAATTCAATTAATAGATGACAATTTAATTGCATTCATAATCACACCAGATAAAGACATAATACCTAATTCTGAAAATTTAGAACCAGCTTATATAGTTTTTGAAAATTATGAAAAAATATTACAATGGAATAGATCCTTAAGATTTGCACTGGCAGTATGCACATTAAAAGATAAGTTTGAAAATGTTTTATAAAAATATTTTATTTACGGCTTTTTTTTTATGTTTAACAAATTGCACGATGGCAACTTTAGTTAAAAATAAACCCAATGCAGTGGTAATTAATGGCTATTCGAATAAAGGTTTTGCTTTAGTCTACAGTGAGGATATTTTTGAAAAAAAAATAGTTAATAAAAAAATTGATGAGCGTAGTTTAATAATATTTCAAAAAAGATTAAAAGCTAATACCAAAGTTAAAATTACAAATATCCTAAACAATAAATCTTTAGTAGCAACAGTGGGTAAAAACTCTCAATATCCTTTTTTTAATAACGCAGTTCTTTCTAAGAGAATAGCAGATGAATTAGATTTAAATATTAATGAGCCATATGTTGAAATTTTAGAAATACTTGAAAACTCAATTTTTGTAGCTCAAAAAGCAAAGACCTATGATGAAGAAAAAAATGTCGCCATTAAAGCACCTGTTAATAAAATAAGTATCAATGATTTAAATGTAATTAAAAAAAGAGATACAAAAAAAATTATTACGAAATTTTCTTACACAGTAAAAATTGCTGATTTTTACTTTAATGATACAGCTTTAATGATGTTGAAGAGAATCAAGACGGAGAGTTCAATTAAAAATCCAAAAATTCAAAAAATTTCTGATAAAAAATATAGAGTATATTTGGGTCCTTTTACTGACATTAATTCTCTACAAAAATCATATAATGATATAAGCATACTGGAATTTGATAATATTGAATTTATAAAAAATGATTAAAACAAAATTTTTAACACTACTATTTACAATATTATTAACTTTTAATTCAAATGCTGCATTTGATATAAAAGCAAGAACTGCAATATTGCAAGATTATCTCTCTGGTGAAATACTATATGAGAAGGATGCAGATAAGTCTATATATCCAGCATCGATGACAAAAATTATGACTGCTATTATTGCTTTTGATTTAATAAGAAGTGGTGATCTGAACCTTGATGAAAAGTTTTTAATTTCTGAGAATGCTTGGCGGCTGTCTTCAGCTGGTTATTCTTCTATGTTTATAATGGTCGGCGATGAAGTAACAGTAGAAAATCTACTTAAAGGAATAATAGTTGCCTCAGGTAATGATGCGTGCGTAGCTTTAGCGGAGGGCATAGCTGGTACAGAAGATGAATTTGCAATTATGATGACAGCTAAAGCTAAAGAAATAGGTATGGAAAATACAAATTTTGCTAACTCTTCAGGAATAAATAATACCGACAATGTCTCAACTGTTAGAGATATAATGCTTATGTCTAATTACCTTATTAAGGAATTTCCTGACGAATATAAATATTTTTCGGAAAAAGAATTTACGTGGTATAGAACGGGTGGTGACCCAATCACTCAAGGTAATAGAAATCCACTATTATATAAAAATCTTGGCGCAGATGGGATTAAAACAGGTTATTTAGCTGTTGAAAAATATTCCTTAGCTTCTTCTATCTACAAAAATGGTAGAAGGTTAATAGCTATTGGCAGTGGGTTTAATACAAAAAAAGATAGATCAAGAGAAAGTGCAAAACTCTTAACGTGGGGATTGACTAGTTTTGATTTAATAGAAATTGCAAAAAAAGACACACCAATAGAAAATCTTGATGTTTGGCTTGGAAAAAAAAACACAGTAAGTGTGTATGTTAAAAAAGATATTTACAAAACTATTCCTAAAGCACGTAAAAGAAACTTAAAGGTATCAATTTTTTATAAAGGCCCCATTCAAGCTCCCATTAAGAAGAATGATATTTTAGGCAAGCTAAAGGTAACATATAAAAATGAACTTATAGAAGAGTACGATTTATTTGCTTTTGAAGAAATCAAAAAATTAAATGTATTTTCTAGATTAATCAAATCAATTAATTTTTTGATTTGGGGTGATGTCTAAAAAATTAATCATAGTATTTGAAGGTATAGAGGGAACAGGTAAATCCCATCATATAAATAAAGTTGCTGAATTTTTAAAAAAAAAAAATAAAAAGTTTATTCAAATCAGAGAACCTGGTGGAAGTAAAAACTCAGAAAAAATAAGAAAACTTATATTGAATAATAAATCTACTTTTAATAAG
>CAJQSF010000040.1 GCA_905612495.1 uncultured Candidatus Pelagibacter sp. | reverse complement strand
TGTTATAAGCAATATCATCCGAGATTGCTGATATTTGAGCTTCTAATGAACCAGAATTATAAAAATTTATTTTATTATTAAAACTTTTTAATCCAATAAGCCTTTTAACTGTAGAAAGATCTTTAATAGGACCATTGTGTTTTAATAACCCATCTAAAGTTTCTAATGTTAAGTTTAGGCCTTTAAACTTTAGGTATTTATGCTCAAGAAACATTATAATTCTTAAAGTTTGAAGATTGTGATCAAAGCCACCAAAGTTAGTCATACATTCGTTCAGAGCATCTTCTCCAGCATGTCCGAATGGAGTGTGGCCCAAATCATGAGCAAGGCTTAAAGTTTCTGCTAGATCATCGTTTAAACCCAAATGCTTAGCTATAGATCTTGCAATTTGTGCAACTTCAATTGAATGGGTAATTCTAGTTCTAAAGTGATCGCCCTCAGTGTTAACAAAAACTTGTGTTTTATGCTTTAACCTTCTGAATGAGGCACTATGAATAATCCTGTCTCTATCTCTTTGAAATGGCGTTCTATAAAGTGAATTAGCTTCTTTAAAAATACGACCTTTGCTTTTAGATAGAGCTAAATTTGAGTAATTATTCATACTTTAAATTTAATAAATTGATATTATATTAGTAATATCAGTGTTGTTATATGATTAAAGAAATTAAATTTACCGATAAAGCTATAAAACAGATTAATAATTTGTTGTCTCAAAAAGATCCAGGGTCATTTTTTAGAATCGCTATTAAAGGTGGTGGTTGCTCAGGCTTTCAATATGAGTTTACTTTTGACAAAAAATTAGAAGCAGATGACTTAAAGCATGAAAATATTCTCATTGATAAAACTTCAGCAGACTTATTAAAAGGTTCTGAAGTGGACTTTGTTTCTGAACTAATTGGTGATCAATTCAAAATATCTAATCCACAAAGCAAATCTTCTTGCGGTTGTGGTGTCTCATTCTCGGTATAATGATTATTACATCTTGGAATGTAAATTCTGTTAGGGCTAGGATTGAAAATATTAAAGAATATCTGCAAAAATTTTCTCCCGATGTTGTCATGATGCAGGAAATTAAAACTCAAGATGAAACTTTTCCGTATGATGATTTTTCAGCATTAGATTATGAAAGTCACGTATTTGGTCAAAAGAGTTATAATGGTGTTGCAATCATTTCTAAGCACAAACTAGAAAATGTCAGATTAGATTTGATTAAAGATAAATTAAAACAATCTAGAATTATTTCAGCAGAATTAAAGTATAAGAAGAAAAATATACAAATAATTAATATTTACACACCAAACGGTAATCCAGTAGATACCGATAAGTATACTTATAAAAAAGAATGGCTAGATACTTTAATTAGACAGCTGAAAACTCTTTCAAAAAAAAATGAAAATATTATTTTAGCAGGTGATTTCAATATTCTGCCTTCTGAAGAAGATGCTTATAATATTAAAGGGTTTGAAGATGATGCCTTATACAGACTTGAGATAAGAAAAAAATTTAGAGAAATGATTAATCTAGGTTTTCATGATGCTTACCGTCACATTCATGGTGAAATTGAAGGTTATACTTATTGGGATTATATGAGAGGTGCTTGGCAAAAAAATAATGGATTAAGAATTGATCACTTCTTAGTATCAAATTCTTTATTAAATATAGTTAAGAATGTTAATATTAATAAAGACCCCAGAGGCAAAGAAAAACCTTCAGATCACACCCCTATTGAAATTGAATTAACTTAAAGATTTAATTTTATTAACAAGTTCTTCGTTAATATTTCTTGGTCCTTTATCTAGCCTATTTTTATGTCTTCTTTCTCCAGGAAGTCTAACACCATCCATGGCTGACATTTTACTAAAAAACTCATCAGCATGTTTATCCCAACCATTACCAGAAATTTTCTCAGGTGAGATTGCTATAATAAATTCTCCACCACTTGGAGGACCACCATCGTTATTATCTTTAGCAGCAGTTTCAAAACTAAAATTTTCACCAATCAATGCACCGGCTAATAATTCAACCATCATTGCTATACTTGATCCCTTGTAACCACCGAACGGTAATATAACACCACCGTCAGCAATTTCTCCAGGATCAGTTGTTTCTTTTCCATCTTTAGTTAAACCTGTTCCAGGAGGAACTTTGTGCCCTTCTCTTTTTGCAATTTGAACTTCACCCATAGCCATTGAAGCTGTTGCCATATCATAAACAACTGGAGTTTTACCTGGTCTTGGCCATGCAAAAGAAATTGGGTTTGTTCCATACAAAGGTTTTGTAGCACCTGCTGGGGCAACAGCTGGCTTATAAGAAGTACAAGCTATACCAACAAGTCCTGCCTCAGCTATAGCCTCTGTTTCTGGCCAAAGAGCTGCCATGTGATGTGAATTTTTTATGGCAAGAACTGCTACACCATTTTTTTTAGCTAAATCAATAACCGCTGGTAGTCCTAAACTTAAAACCATTGGTGCAACGGCATTATTACCTAATACTTTAATAATACTTGGAGCAACATTCTCTAATTCTGGTCTTGCTTTACCATTAATTTTTTTGCTTTTTAAACCAGCTACATAAGCTGGCAGTCTAAAAAGACCATGTGATACTGAGCCATCTCTTTCGGCTCTCATAATTGTGTCGGCTAAAATACTGGCATTTTCATTATCACAACCATTAGCTAATAATGTTTTTTTAGCTAATTCAAATATTTCATTTAAAGTTAAGGAAACTGTATTCACACAAACTATTAAATATTATTTATGTTTACTTTTCAAATCCTTTTTTAAATCTTCGTGATCACCAACGACATTATGATATTGACTTTTAGTTACATACTTTTCTAAAAAAGGTACTGCTAATAAAGGTAAGAAACCACCAAGAACAATTCCATAAGCTGCACTTTTTAAGTTAGGATCAAGCATGGCTGCTATAAAGTCTGCTATAATATGAGCTAAAACTATTCCAATAATTCCGGCAATTGCACCATTAGAAACTAATTTTAAAAAACGGTTGATACTCCAACCTGAATAAAAACCAATTAATGGAATTAATGTATGTACGAAGCCAAAGATAAAGCCTCTTAATATTCCGTATTCTTCTATAAGTTCTTCTAAAAAATGAAGAAATTCTGGTAATTCGTGTGCATGTTCCATTAGTTACATCTCCTACATATTGTTGAGACTTCAAGTTGAAACTGGTTGAAGTCATATTTTTTTATTGGGTTTTTTTTAAATATTGTTTCAAATAATTCTGAATTAAGCTCTTCTGTGTCTCCACAATCTCTACAAATAGCTATAGATGGATTATGCTTAACATGTTCATGACTGCACAATACATAGGTCTTATTTTGATTGGATTTATGTATCTTATCTTCTTCTATTAGTTTTTTTAAAGATCTGTAAACAGCCATCGGTTGTATCTTCTTAAATTTTTGAAATTTATCTAATATTTCATAAGCAGTTAAATGCTTTTTGGATTTTTTAATTATATCAAAAACTATATCATTATTATTCATTATGTGATGTTATAACATAACACTTTATTATGTCAATACCCTTTAGTAATAAAGATTTTTGTTTCCTCTATAATTGTAATAAATTAATAACAAAACTTACATATAGAGGAGACTATGTTTATAAAAAAATACCTTAAGTGGATTAGTACAGCTTTAGTATTAATAGGAATATTATTAACCAATCTAAACATCTACCCTATCAATATTTACTTTCATGGACTTGGTGTTATCGGTTGGACAATAGCTGGTTTTATATCAAAGGATAAGGCTATATTGACTAATTTTGGTTTACAAATACCGCTTTTCTTAGTGGGAATTTATAAAGTTATATTTTAGATTTAATATGAATACGCCAAGTTGTATTTAAAGTATTTTAGAACTAGACAAATATATCAGTTAATATAATTAACGATGAATCAGCATCTTATAATTTATCTTATTAAATTTAATTGTAGATATAATTTCTCACCCATATTAAATCATCCTCAAGATTATGAATCGTTCGAAATGGAAAATAATAAAGATTAAATAGAAAGATAAAATTAATGGAACTAACATTATTATATACAATTATCGGATTTGCTTTAGCCGGATATAGCGTAATAGCAAATGACTCAATTCAAACTTTAGGTACTTTTATTGCCTCAAAACAAAAATGGTTTAAATGGTATACCCTAGCAAGTGCAGCATCATTTGTGCTAATTCTTGCAATTACTTGGGGCTGGTACAATAATGATGGTGATATCTCATACGGAAGATTAACTCAAATACCTTACCAGGAAATTCAATGGTATCATGCTGTGGCTCCTGCAATTCTTTTAGTATTAACGAGATTTGGAATACCCGTCTCTACAACTTTCTTAGTTTTGTCAGCTTTTGCTTCAACTGTAATTCTTGAAAAAATGCTTATGAAAAGTGTTGTTGGTTATGGTCTTGCTGCAATAGCTGCATACATTTGCTGGGTTATTATTTCAAAATTTATTAATGAAAAATTAGATGAAGTTGAAGATAAATGGATTGGTTTTTGGCGTAACTCAGTATGGCTTACTTCAGGCTTGTTATGGTGGGCTTGGTTATCTCATGATGTAGCTAATATAGCTGTATATCTACCAAGACAATTAGATGTAACATTATTATTAATTGTTCTGGGTTATTTTACAGTTCTATTATTTTATATTTTCTACATTCATGGTGGAGCAATCCAAAAAGTAGTTTTAGAGAAAACTGGAACAAGATATGCAAGATCTGCAACGATAATAAATATTATTTATGCAGGCGTGCTTTATTACTTTAAAGAACTTAATGACTTACCAATGTCTACAACTTGGGTGTTTGTAGGGCTATTGTGTGGAAGAGAATTAGCAATTGCTTCAATGAATAGTGATTATAAATTCAAATATGTTTTTCCACTTATTGGTAAAGATTTTCTTAAAATGACTTTGGGATTAACCGTGTCAGTAGCAATTGTACTTGCAATTCACTACATCATTATTCCAAATAATTGGTTTTAAATATTAATTATGTGGTCGTATTATTATTTAATACGACCATATACATCTTGGAACCTTACAATATCACTTTCTTTTAAAATTGATCCAACTTGGGCTTCAATAATTTTAACAGGTTTGTTGCCTGGATTTTCAATTCTATGAACTGCCTCTAATGGAATAAATATATGATCATTTTGTTTTTTAGAAAAACTATCTTTATTAAGTGTAATTTTTGGTGTTCCTTGAGTAACCAGCCAGTGTTCTGATCTATGGTGATGTTTTT
>CAJQSF010000039.1 GCA_905612495.1 uncultured Candidatus Pelagibacter sp. | reverse complement strand
GAAGTGTCATTTACTTCATTTATTGTTCTTAAAACTATATCTTCACTAGGAAAATTTAGATATGATAATACCCATCTCAAGGATAATAATAAAATTGTTATTAAAAATATTACTAATAGGTCATTTTTTATGTAAGTTGATCTCATTTATTAATAATTAATAACAAAAATACAGTCTTTAGGATAACTAAAAAGTATTTAATATATTTATTTATTTTTTTAAAAAGTTTTATAGATTGATATTAGAAGTATTAGTGTTTTTTAAGAATAGATTTTAAAATCAAAACAGACATAAATTAATGATGATCATTAAATTTACCTTCTAAGCTGCCTTCACATCCTTTTTAGTTTTAGGTGTTAAAGCTAGATGGATGAACGATTAAAAGCAAGAACAGAGATTTAGTATATTGCCTCAAGTAGTAAATTTTTTAATTTTCTACAAATTGAAAATTTTTCAAAAGATAAATCCCATAACCTAACTGTTGTTCTATTTCTAACTATTCCGTTGCGAATAGCTTTTCGGACGAGAAGTTTTATCATTCGGTATTTAACTAAATCTTTAAAATTTTGAAATTTAAATTTTTTTAAATTTTGTTCAAATAATTTTGTATTGCAATTTATCTCAACATAAAGATTTTGTTTTGAATTAGGTAAAAAACTTTTTGTAACAGGTAGATTATGTAATATATTTTTTTTTAAGTGCGGCATAGCAACAATGTCATCAAATAATATTTTTACATGGTCATCTTTTTTTAGATTTAATATATATTGAAATTCTTTAGCTATTATTTCATGTCTATGTGTGCCATCTACATGAAATAAGTCAAATTTTTCATTCAAATTTTTTAACGCTTTTAAACTGTCATTGTGAATAAAAGTAATTTTCGCCTCTGGGAAGTTCTTTTGTAAATATTCTAATGAGGGTTTTGCATATAAATGATTATTATCAATTGATGTTATTTCAGCTTTTGGATTAGCAAGCAGCATGATTAATATACTATGCCCCATATAAGTTCCAATTTCTAAAATTTTACTATTTTTTTTGCTCAATTCAAAAAGAAGTTTTTGCTTTTCAATCATTGAGGAATCGTAAATATAATTCTGTCCATCAAACAGATAGCTACCACAATTTTTAATAAATTTTTTATTGTTTACAACAAATAATTGTTCAAAATGATATTTACCTTTATTATTAAATAATTCTAAATATTCATCATCTTTTTTCATAATTAAAAATTACTATATATTTAAATAAATATTAATAAACTAAAATCTAAGTTAAATAGATATTGTTGTTTATGCATTGATTTAATTGATGTTTCGCAGTAAAAACTTCACACGAAACAAAATGCACTTGTAGCTCAGCTGGTAGAGCAATTGATTTGTAATCAAACGATCCAATACAAAACACTTCTATAATTAAAGTGCCATACTGATTCTGGCTTTCCAGAAAAGAAACTTTTATACGGGAACTCTATGGGAACTCTACCTGTAATGTTTAAGACTCAAAACACTGATATTTTGACAGTCGCAAGTTTTAACCAGTGGACTGCTTTTAAAACTGATGAAAAGCTCTCTTTAGTGAGTTCTGGATTCTATTAAGCAACATCCAGATAAAAATCTTACCCTTTTATATTTGATTTTATTTATTTTTCTAAAGCTAAACATATTTCTTTATATTCATTACAATTGATATCTGGAATTAGATTTCCGTTAACAGTCATGACAGATTTACTTTGTTTATAATAATTTAGCTTGGAATTATTTATTAAAACATTTTTTGCTTCAATAATGGCCGGACCATATTCACTTTTTTTTATATATGCTGAAATAGCAATATCTGTTTCAGAAATATGAACATTATTTGCGAATAATTTACTTCGGTCTTTACTTACTAAACCCATTTTGCTATTTGAAATTAGCATATCATTAATAAACAGCTCACTTTCTTCTCCTGCACTTATTGCCTTATCTCCAGCATTTATAATTTTAAGATTTAACAAATTAACGGAGCTACCAGAAAAATCGATAGCATCATTTAATGAGTTATTAAATAAAGAATTTTTAATCGTACCATTACTAAAATCTATATCTACAGAATCTCCATTTGTATTTTCAAATATATTATCTGACATTAAAAATTTAGATCGAATAATATTTATATAGTCATCACCTCTTAAATTATTAGAAAACTTAGAATTAGAAATTTCTACATCGGACTCATAGAAATTAATTGCTCCAGATACACTTTGATTGGAAGTAATTGATGGTGCAGAAAGTTTATCAACTATTACATGTTTTAAAATTGATTTTTTTTTTGCTTGTATTACAGATATACCAAATCCAAAATTTTTATTAGTATCACTTTTTCTATATTCTTTTAAATTACCATCAAAATTTGTTTTTAAAATAATTGGATTTTCTTTTTCACCCACAGCAATAATAGGAGAAAAAGAGATTATTTGACTTTCATTTGTAAAGATTAATTGAGTTCC
>CAJQSF010000038.1 GCA_905612495.1 uncultured Candidatus Pelagibacter sp. | reverse complement strand
TCCTCATGAAAACCATAACCAAAATAACTCCCACAAAATAAAATATTTTTTTTATTTTGAATTTTTTGAAGATTGCTTTGGTTTAATAGTGCATCTGCATCAAAATAAGGGTGAGTAAACCTGACTTTTTTGAATATTTTATTAGCTGGTATCTCTCTAAAAGGGTTAATTGTTAAAAAAATATTTTGATCTATTTTGAGGTTTTGTAACTGATTTAACCAATATGTTACTGATGTTTTTCCTATATTATCTGCACTCATTGATGAATTCCAAGAACACCATGCATTCTTATTTTTAGGCATAATACTTTCATCAAAATGAATAACGGCTGTATTTCCTCTATATTTAAAATTTTTTAATATGAGCTCTTCATCTGAAGTTGGATTATCAATTATTTTTAAAGCATCATCAGCATGCGTTGCAATTACAACTTTGTCATAATCAAAAAACTCATTCTCTTCACCATAAAAAATTTTAGCTCCAAAATCACTTCTTACAACTTTATTTATATGGTAATTTTTAAAATGCTCTCCACTAATTTGGCTTATTATTTTATCTACATAGGTTTTGCTTCTATTTGCTACCGTAAACCATTGTGGTCTATCTTTTATTTTAAATAAACCATGATTTTTAAAAAAATTTAAAAAGAATGATAAAGGCATTTGTGTAGCTTCTAAAGGTGGCATTGACCAAATTGCTGATACCATTGGAATAATATGATAATTAATAAAATAATCTGATATTTTTATTTCTTTTAAATGTTCCCCTAATGTTATTGATTTAACTTCTTCTGTTTCTATTTTTTCACAGTTTTTATAAAAACTAATTATTTCTAAAAACATTTTAATAAACTTTAAATTTAATAAGTTTTTTTTATTTGAAAAAATTCCCCCTAAGCCTTTACCACAGTATTCAATGTCGCTACCATCTACAGATACTGAAAATGACATGTCACTTTTCTCAATCTCTATTTTGTTTTCTGAAAAAAAATTAATTAAGTTTGGATAGGTATTTTTATTAAACACCATAAAACCAATATCTACAGCAATTTCTTTATTGTGGTCATAAGCTACTTTTATTGTATTTGCATGACCACCAAATTGATTTTCTTTTTCAAATAAATCAACCTTATGTTTTTTGGATAAATAATAAGCTGCACTTAATCCAGATATGCCAGCACCTACTACAGCAATTTTCATCTTGATAAATTTTTAGGCTGCTGTGTCTTCGTACTCTTCCATTGATGGACATGTACAAAATAAGTTTTTATCTCCATAAACATTATCTACCCTAGCAACCGGAGGCCAATATTTGTTTGTTCTTAAAAACTCAGAAGGATAAGCGGCCTCTTCTCTTTCATACTTATGTTCCCACTTATTTGCAGTTAACTCAACGTGTGTATGTGGCGCATTCTTTAATGGATTATCAATTTTATCATATTCACCTGATTGAATCTTATCAATTTCTTGTTTTATTTTTTGAAGTGTGGAGCAAAATTTATCTATTTCTCTCAAACTTTCACTTTCTGTGGGTTCAATCATCATAGTTCCTGCTACTGGCCACGACATTGTTGGAGCGTGATAACCAAAATCAATTAATCGTTTTGCAATATCCTCCTCAGTTATTCCTGTGTCACTTTTTATTGATCTAATATCAATAATGCATTCATGAGCTACATTGCCAGTTTTTCCCTTATATAAAATTGGAAATGAATCTTTGAGTTTATGCGCAATATAATTTGCATTTAATATAGCAACTTGTGAGGCTTTTCTTAAACCTTCAGAGCCCATCATTTTTATATACATCCATGAAATTGATAGAATACTTGAGCTTCCCCAGGGTGCTGCAGATACGGCTCCCATACCTGTTGCTGGACCACAATCTTTTATCACTGAATGTTTTGGTAAAAACATTTCTAAATGTTTTTTACAAGCAATTGGTCCCATACCAGGTCCGCCACCACCATGTGGAATACAAAATGTTTTATGTAAATTTATATGACAAACATCTGGGCCAAAATTTCCAGGTTTTGCAATTCCCACTAATGCATTTAAATTTGCTCCATCCATGTAAACTTGTCCACCGTGATTGTGAATTAAATCACAAATATCTGTTATTTTTTCTTCAAACACACCATGTGTTGAAGGATAAGTAACCATAAGTGCAGCTAAATTTTCAGAGTGTTCTTTAGCTTTTGTCTTTAAATCTTCATAATCTACGTTTCCATGCTGATCACACTTCACAACAACAACTTTCATACCAACCATTTGAGCACTTGCTGGGTTTGTGCCATGTGCAGAACTTGGAATTAAACAAACATTACGATTTGTTTCATTATTTTTCTCATGAAATTTACGTATTACCATTAAACCAGCAAATTCACCTTGTGCTCCAGCATTTGGTTGTAATGATACACCAGAAAAACCCGTGATTGATCTTAACCAGTTTTTTAAATCAGTGAACAGTTCTCTATAACCTTCCATTTGCTCTACTGGAGAAAAAGGATGTGGTTGAGAAAACTCTTTCCATGTAACTGGTATCATTTCAGAAACTGCATTAAGCTTCATAGTGCACGATCCTAAAGCAATCATAGATTTATTTAAGGCAATATCTGAGTCTTCTAATTTTTTTAAATATCTAAGCATTTCTGTTTCAGAATGGTAATTATTAAAAACAGGATGATTTAAATAACTTGAGGTTCTTAAAAGGTTTTCAGGTATATTAGATAAATTCTCACTCATATTTTCTTTTATAGTCTCTGAGCAATTAAAAATTTTTAATAATTGATTTGCTCTATAGATATTTTTTCTTTCATCAAAAGAAACAGCTAACATTTCAGAATTTACTTTTCTGATATTAACATGCTGATCTAATGCATTTTTATAAATCTTATCAGTTTTATCTAATGTTTTAATTGTTACGGTATCAAAAAAATGATCTGAATATAGTTCATAGCCAGATTGTTTTAATTTATCTGCAAAATTTTTTGTTAGTTGAGAAACACTCTCGGCAATTTTTTTTATACCTTGAGGCCCATGGTAAACAGCATATGCGGCTGAGACAATTGCCAATAATGCTTGTGCAGTACAAATATTACTTGTAGCCTTATCTCTTCTTATATGTTGCTCTCTTGTTTGAAGAGCAAGTCTATAAGCTTTTTTACCATGCCTATCTACTGACACTCCAACTATTCTACCTGGCATTGATCTTTTATATTCATCTTTAGTTGCAAAAAAAGCTGCGTGTGGACCTCCATAACCCATTGGGATTCCAAAACGTTGAGAACTACCAACCGCAATATCAGCACCTAATTCAGCTGGTGTTTTTAGCTTAGCAAGAGCTAATAAATCACATACTAAAACTGCTTTTCCATTATGCTTGTGTATTTTGCTTATAGCTTCACTAGGATCCTTGATATCTCCTAACGTTCCTGGATATTGAATAATCCCACATATAATATCTTCTTTAATATCTTTATCTTCATCTCCAACTATTATTTCTAAACCTAATGGTTCTGCTCTTGTTTTGATAACATCAATAGTTTGGGGGTGACAATTTTTTGAAACAAAAACTTTTTTATTCTCAGATTTAGATATTCTATAACTTAAACCCATAGCCTCTGCTGCTGCCGTTCCTTCATCTAGAAGCGATGCATTAGCAATATCCATTCCCGTAAAATCTATAATCATTTGTTGAAAGTTGAGTAACATCTCAAGTCTGCCTTGTGCCACTTCGGGTTGGTACGGCGTGTAAGAAGTATACCACCCTGGATTTTCTAATATGTTCCTAAGTATTACGTATGGAGTATAAGTTCCATAATAACCCATTCCTATAAAACTAGAATAAACTTCATTTTTTTTTGCAATATTTTTTAATTTTCTAAGAGCTTTATATTCAGAGTTTGGATCACCAATATCTAGATCATCTTTGAGAAGGATTTTTTCTGGTACTGTATCTTTTATTAACTCACCTAGACTTTTATAACCCAATTCTTTAAGCATAATATCTTGTTCTGCTTCGGATGGACCTATGTGTCTTTGTATAAAATCTTTTTGAGCATTTTTTAACATTTAATTACCACTTTCTTTTGAAAATTTTTCATATTCTTCCTTATTCATTAATGAATCCATTTCAGATTTATTAGAAATTTTTAGTTTAAAAAACCAAGCTTCGTTCTCTGGATCAGCATTAATTTTTGCAGGATCGTCAACAATTGATTGGTTATTTTCAATAATTTCTCCTGATACAGGTGTATAAATATCACTTGCAGCTTTCGTGGACTCTACAACACCAGCATTACCATCTTTAGCAACAGATGATCCTAATTCTGGTAACTCTACAAAAACAATGTCCCCCAACATTTCTGTTGCATGTTGCGTAATTCCTATAGTAGCTGTATCTCCATCTAATTTAATCCATTCATGTTCTTTAGAAAACTTTACTTCACTCATTGATTTGCTCCTTTCACATAACTTTTTTTATAAAATGGCAAATTACTTATGCTTGCCGGATATTTTTTTCCTCTTACTTCTAAAAAAATTTTTGTATCTACTTTAGAAAATGAACTTTCTATATATCCCATAGCTATTGGCGCTTGAATGCTTGGTCCAAAAGTTCCGCTTGTAATTTCACCAATATTTTTATTATCTTCACTAAATATTGCGGTATTTTCTCTCGCTATAATTCTTCCTACGGGTTTAATGCCAACTCTAACTTTGTTTATGCCATTTTCTATTTGAGATTTAATCTTTTTATGACCTATAAAGCCACCTGAAATAATTCTATTTTTAGATATTGCCCATTTTAAACTCGCTTCTATAGGGCTTTTGTTAATATCCATATCGTGACCATACAAACAAAGTCCTGCTTCTAATCTTAAAGTATCTCTCGCACCTAGACCAATTAGATTTGCCCCTTGGTTAATAAGTTTTTCTGTAAATAATTCTGCATATTTATTATTTATTGATATTTCAAAACCATCTTCACCTGTATAACCTGATCTAGTAATATAGATGCTCTGGTCTAAGTAATTAAAACTATTACCATTCATAAATTTTAATTTAGATACGCCATTAATTATTTTTTCTAATATCTTTACTGCTTTAGGGCCTTGAATGGCTATAAGCGACAATTCTTCACTTAAATTCATTTCATACCTGTCACTTAGTAATTTTTTCAAAAGCTCAAAGTCTGAATGTTTGCAGGCAGCATTTAATACAATATTAAATCCACCAACTACTTTTGTAATGATTAAATCATCATGAATGCCTGCCTCATCATTCATTAGAAAACTATATTTTGACTGGTTTAGTTTGCAATTCTTTAATTCAACAGGAAAAATTTTTTCGAGGTCTTCAGCTAATAAACTATCCCCTTTAATAAATAGCTGCCCCATATGAGATACATCAAAAATACCTGCGTTCTCTCTTGTGCTTTTATGCTCTTCGATAATACCCTTTGAATACTGAATAGGCATTTCATAACCTGCAAATGAAACTAGTTTTGCTCCATGTTTTTTGTGTAATGTATTTAATGCTGTTATTTTATTTTCCATATTAACTCTCTGTACCCATCTGTATGTTTGCCTGAGAGTTTTATTCCGTCGGCGAGAACTAAATCTCTTTCCAGAGTTAATATTTTACGGTCCATTTGCCTGAGAGATTCCTGGGTGGTTGCTCCTTCGGCGCTACGATGTTCTGTAGTCTCTCCCGTATGAAATTACAATCTACCAGATGCATGTCAGAGTCAACTTGTAATTTTTTCTTTTTTATCTGAGAAAAGTAATGCGTAAAATTGTAATAGCACTGCAAAAAGAATAATTCCTCCACCAATTAATGTAAATAATGATGGCCGTTCACCTACAAATAAAAAAGCCCACAATGGCCCTAGAACAGATTCGGATAACATAATTACTCCAACCATTGCAGAAGGTGTGCTTCGTGCACCTATAGTTATAAATATAAATCCAAAGCCAACTTGAAAAAAACCTGCTGTGAAACCAAGCATAATATCGTGTGAAGAAACTATAAGTTTTTCTGACAATAAAAATCCAATAATACATGAACTAACACCAGCTATAAATTGAGCTGGTACCATATCAACGTGAGGAAACTTTCTAATAATAATAATTAAAATAGCAAACGTAATAGGCATACTAAAAGCTGCTAAATTTCCAGACATTTCCCCTGGCGACAATGAGTTGCCTACCATTAATAAAACACCTGTCATCGCTAAAATAATTGATGCTAATGTGATTGGTGAAATTTTTTCTTTTAAAAATAAATAACCAAAAACAGCTAAAAATAATATCTGTGTTGAAATAATGAAATTAGTGTTTGCCACTGTCGTATTATACATTGCAAAAACATAACCACAGAAACCGAATGATAAAATAATCCCACCAAATAAACCCGGTAAGCCTGAATCATAAAATGCATTAAATAATTTTTTTTTATAAGTGATTATCAAAAAAGTTAAGACTGTAAGTGAAAAAAAAAGTGATCTCCAAAATAATATTTGCCATAATGTAGATCCTTCAAATGATTTAACTATTAAACCACCAAAACTCAAACTACACGCCCCCATAAATACTAGTATGGGCCCTGGAATATTTTTAATTACATTCATTTAAATATTTATTTGTTTCATCCGTGTATGCTTTAAATATATTCTGAGCTTCTTCAAGACTTACTTCTTTAAAATTTATTTTTGTTCCAGGTGTTAATTGTCCAATTATGTCAAGATCGGCAGCAATAACCACTCCAATTTTTGGATATCCTCCAACCGTTCCATGATCAGACAACATTATTATTGGATTACCATCAGCAGGTACTTGAATAACTCCCCTAACTAAACCTTCAGATTTGATATTGGTGTTTACTATATTTTCTAATTTAGGACCCTTTAATCTTATGCCCATCCTATCAACAAGGTTTGTAACTAAAAAATCTTCACTAAAAAATTTATCTATAGCTTCCTTTGAAAAATAGTCAAAATTTGTACCTTTGATAATGCGAATAATATTATCAGTAGAATAATTATAATTTATATTTTTTTTATTTAAGTTCTTGATGTTTGGTTTTTTAATAAAAATTTTATCGTTTAAAGAATACTTTTTCCCTTCATTAGGTCCAATATTTGCCTTAGTATTTATGGAATAACTACCCCAGGCTTTTTTTAGATCATAACCACCATTAACTGCCAGGTATCCATAGGTAGAATTTTTGGTTGATATTATGTCTATTTGATCTTCCTCTTCTAAAATGTAGCCTTTATAACACTCACCCTCTTCTACTTCTAAATTTTTTCTAATAATCTTAAAAAAGATATCCCCAGATATTGCAAAGTTAATTTTTCCATTTTTTAACTTTAAAAGAGGACCTTGGTATGCAAATTCAACTACAGCTTCATTTAATTGATTTTCAACTAATTTATTAGATAGTGCGAAATTTCTTTGATCAATTGCACCACTTATAGCAATACCAACGTGATATAAGTGATTTCTACCTTTATCTTGAATAGTAGTGTTAACACCTGCCCTTAAAACTTCAAAATACGATTTATTCATTCCAATTTAAATATTCTTCTTTTGTTATTTGATAAAAACTTACTTTATCGCCCGGATTAATTAAGGCTGGTTGATCTAAATTTTTATCATCAAAAATTTTCTTTGGAGTATTGCCAATAATATTCCAACCACCAGGACTTTCAAAAGTATAAATATTTGCAAATTGTTCAGTTATTCCAATAGATCCTTTTGGCATTTTAACTCTTGGTGTTTCCAACCGTTCACATCTAATATTTTTATTTAGATCTCCTAAAAAGGGCATTCCAGCAATAAAACCTGTCATATAGCAAAAATATTCTTTATTAAAATATAATTCTAATATTTGATTTTTATTAATACTTAATTTTTTAGTTAATCTTATAAGGTCTAATCCATATTCGTCATCACAACAAACTGGGATTTTAATTTTTTGATTATTATTTTTAATATCTCTATGAATAGTTAAACCTTCTATTAAATTTTTAATTGTTTTGTAATTTGTTATGGTTAAATCAAAACTAATAATTAATTTATTATAAGAGGGAGTTAAGTTGGTTATTCCTTCTACTTTTTTTTCTTTAATTAATTTTGACAAATGATTAAAATAATCTATTACATTGGCATTTATCGACTCATTAACTTCAGAGCCAAAATTGCAATAAACAGCTGTATCACCAAGATTTGATATGTTTTTAATCATGAAATGTTATACTCTAGACTAAAATGTATGGAAATTAATATCAATTGTGATTTAGGAGAAAAATCTAAGTTTCACTCTATCAAGAATGATCCTGAATTACTCAATATTGTAAATTCTGCTAATATTGCCTGTGGCTACCATGCTGGAGATGAGCAAACAATGGAAATGGTTATTCAAATTTCTAAAAAAAATGGTGTTAGCATGGGTGCTCACCCTTCTTTTAATGATCCTGAAAATTTTGGGAGAAAAAGAATGACTTTGAACTCTTTAGAAATTAAAAAACTAATTTTTGAACAATATGAAATATTACAAAAAATTGCTCAAAGATATAATGAAAATGTGACTCATATCAAACCACATGGAGCACTTAACAATATGGCTTGTGAGGATTTAGAATTAGCAACAACACTCGCGATAGCTATTAAAGAAATAAATAAAGATATTATTTATCTTGTACCAACAGGCTCGCAAATGGAAATAGCTGCAAAAAAAAATGATATGAAGATAGCTTGTGAAATATTTGCAGATAGAAACTATGAAGATGATGGAAATTTAATTTCTAGAAAAAAACTAGATGCTTTAATTACTGATCCTGAACTAGCAAAAGAACATGTGTTAAATATGGTTAAAAACCAATCAATAAATTGTCTCAGTGGTAAACAGATACCTTGTGAAATTGACTCTGTTTGTATACATGGTGATAATGAAAGTTCATTAGCAACTGCAAAATCTATTAAAGATAACTTGGTTAATAATGGCTTAATACTAAAACCTTTAAATAAATTGAAAAAATTTAATTAAAATATGAAAAAACTTATTTATACTTTACTAATAATTATAGCTCTTACTAATAATTCATTTTCAGCTGGAACATCTAGTGATACATCTGATGACTCATCAAGCTACAAGAAAGCTTACAACTTAATTAAAACTGCCAAGAAATATGAAAAAAAAGGTAAAACTGATAAAGCACAAAAAAGATATGCAAAAGCACAAAAGCTTCTTTTAAAATCCAATAAGAAGAAACCTCTACAAGCAGATACATTAAATTATTTAGGCTTTACTACTAGAAAACTTGGGGATTATGAGAAAGGTGAAGAGTTTTACTTACAAGGCTTACAAATTGAACCTAATCATAGTGGAATAAACGAGTACCTTGGAGAGCTTTATGTAACTACTAATAGAATGGATCTGGCTAAAGAAAGATTAAATGTTTTAAAAAGTTGCAACTGTAAAGAATATAAACAATTAAAAGAAATAATTGAGGGTACAAAAAAATCTAAGTATTAAATCTTAATTAATATTTGCTGACATTTTATTTGGCAGCCATAGTGCAATCTCAGGAAAAATTACTACAATAATAACTGCTAGGATCATGAGCAAAAAAAGTGGGAAGGCACTTCTTGCAATAAATCCCATATCTTTATTTGCCATGCTTTGGAGAACGAATAAATTAAACCCTACAGGTGGAGTAATTTGAGCCATCTCAACAACTATTACTAAATATATGCCAAACCAAATCATATCAAAGCCTGCCTGCCTAATCATTGGCTCTATGATGGCCATAGTTAAAACAACTGCAGATATTCCATCTAAAAACATACCTAAAATTATATAAAATATAGTTAATACAAATAATAATGTGTATGGAGATAAGTTCATTCCATCAATCCAAATAGCTAAATTTCTTGGCAACCCTGTAAAACCCATCGCTAAAGATAAAAAAGTTGATCCCGCTATAATAAAAGCAATCATACAAGAGGTTTTAGTTGCACCTAATAAAGATAAATTAAATGTTTTTTTACTTAGTGTTCCTTGAAAAAAAGATAGTATTAAGGCGCCAACAACTCCCAAAGATGCAGCTTCAGTAGCTGTAGCTATGCCAGTATAAATTGAGCCAATCACAGCTGTAATGAGAAATATTACAGGTAATAATTGTTTTGATCCCTGAACTTTTTCTACAAAAGAAAAATTTTTAGTAGATTTGGGCATTATTTTTTTATTTAAAATTGACCAAAAAATTACATATAGCATAAACATCACTGCAAGCATTATCCCAGGTAAAATTCCTGCCATAAATAGTTTTGCTATTGAGTCCTCAATAGTAACCCCATAAATAATTAATATAATGGATGGAGGGATTAGTAATCCCAAAGTACCTGATCCTGCTAAACTACCTAATAGTAATTTTTCAGGATATTTTCTTTTTCTCAGTTCGGGAATAGACATTTTTCCTACTGTAGCTACTGTTGCTGCAGAAGACCCTGATATTGCTGCAAATAATGCGCACCCAACAACATTTACGTGTACCAATCCACCAGGTAATTTTGATAACCATGGTGATAAACCTTTAAATAAATTTTCTGATAATTTAGTTCTAAATAAAATTTCACCCATCCAAACAAAAAGTGGAAGGGCTGTTAATGTCCAGGATGAACTTGTACCCCATATTGTTGTTGCCATTGCATCTCCCACAGGCCTCGTTGTGAATAATAACATACCAATTGCAGAAACAGCTATCATGCTTAAAGCAACCCAAATACCTGATCCTAATAAGAATAATAATAAAGAAATAAAAAATATTGTTAAATATATCTCTGTCATATTTAATCTATTTTCTTATCTAAGATTGAAAAAACTAAATGATGAAATATACAAATAAAAAATATAAAAGAACCAATCGCTAAACTTGCCTGAGGTATCCATATAAATATTTCATCTGCTCCCTCACTCCTTTCTTCAAATTTTATTGAAATAATGACCATTTTAATAAAATAATATGCCATAAAGCCAGAGAAAAAACTTCCTACTGAAAGACACCATATTTCGGCAAATCTTCTTTTTTTGCTTTCGATTTTTTCTATAAATAAAGTTATTCTGATATGAGCTTTATTATAAAATGTGAAAGCTAATGCAAAAAAAGATGAAGCTGCCATACTATAACCCGAATACTCAGCTAACCCTCTTATATAAAAACCAAAAATTCTAGAACTGATTCCAGTTAATATAAATACTGCCACTAACATAAGAAATATTGCTGCAATATAACCTGAAATTTTATAAGTAGATTTTAAAAAATTATTAATATTATTAATCATAATAAAAAAGGCCATCAATAAATAATGGCCTTTTTAATTTATAATACTATTTATAAGCAGCTAAAACAGCTTGCCCTCTAGAACCAGCTCTACTAGCCCATTCTTTAGACATAGTTGCTCCAACCTCTTTAAAGTGTTTATTTAAAGCTGAATTTACTTTTTCAACTTTCATACCAGCATCTGCTAAAGCTTTTTTATCAGCTTTGTTTCCTTTTTTTGACAGTGCCCAACCTTTTTTTTCTGCTTTTGCAGCTTCTGACATTACTAATTTTTGAGTTGCAGAATCTAATTTATTCCACGCATCTTTATTAACAATTATCATATTTTTTGGATACCATGCTGCAATATCGTAGAAATATTTTACTCCATTTTCCCAAATTTTACTGTTCTTACCAGTAGTTGGTGAAGTAATCATGCTTTCAACTGCTCCTGTTGAAAAAGCCTGACTTATCTCAGCTGCTTCAATTTTTGTTGGTACCATTCCAGTAAGCTCAGCCAATCTAATTAAAGAAGTGTTGTATGCTCTGAATTTCAATCCCTTTAAATCAGCTTGTGTGTTTATTTCTTTCTTACTGTAAAGTCCTTGCGCTGGCCATGGCACAGCATACAAGAATACCAAACCTTTTGCGTCTAAACCTTTAACTATTTCTGGTTTTGATGCTTTATATAGTTTCATAGCGTCGCTATATGATGATGCTAGGAAAGGTTGAGAATCTATTTCTAATAATGGGTCTTCTTTACCCAAAGCTGACATAAACCTTTCACCAATTTGAGCTTGACCAGTTCTAACTGCTCTAAAGATCTCTCCTCCTTTGTAAAGTGAGCCACCTGGGTGAGTAACTATTGTTAATTTTCCACCACTTTTATCTGAAACACTTTTAGCAAACTCTGTTGCATTTGCAGAATGAAAGTTTGAAGCACCATAAGCTAGCGCCATATCCCATTTTTCTGCTGAAAATGCTGCATTAGCATTTAATAAAACTGCAAAAAATAATACTAAGATTTTATTAATTATTTTCATTGTTCCTCCAATTTGTTAAGTGCCTATTTCATTACGAACACTCGTCAAATGCAATAAAAAAATATGATACTTTAGATTGAATTATTTTAAATTTTCAATATTATAAAAATCCTTGATAGAAGAATTTATAATATTATCGCAAATTATCTTTATAGACATTATTTTAGCTGCCGATAATGCTATTATTATTGGATTAATTGCTGCTAATTTTGTTCCAAAAAATAGAAAGCAAATAATCTTATGGGGTGTTGCTGGTGCTTTAGTTTTTAAGATTATTTTTGCACTTTTTGCTACTTATCTATTTGAATTTTATTATATAAAAATATTAGGTGGTCTTCTTTTAATTTGGATTGTTAACGATTTGCGTAAAGATTTAGTTGAAATGAAAAATAAAATTAAATCTCCAATAAAAAAATCTGCAGAACCCTCTTTTGTAAAGAGTATTTATAAAGTTTTATTTGCGGATATTACCATAAGTTTTGATAATGTAATTGGTGTGGTTGGAGCTGCAAAAGGCTACTTTGGCTTTATGATATTTGGACTTATTTTATCTGTAGTCTTGACTGGTGCTTTGGCTACATACTTAGCAAATTATATCCAAAAACATTTGTGGATAGCCTATGTTGGTTTAGGATTTATTTTAATAGTAGCACTTCAGTTAATAATCGGTGGATTAAATGATTATGGGGTTTTATCAATTAATGAAACTTTTAAACAATACTTTTAATTAACTTCAAAAATTTTTCCAAAACCTTTGGTTGATTCTTTATTTTTAATTGAATTCAGTGTGTCCCAAATTAAAGTTTGATTACTTGAAAGTACAGTTATATTAAGTTTTTTTTCTAATTTATCAATTATTGATAAAGCTGGTAACGCTGTACACGAAACGAACAAAGCTTCAGCTCCATTTAAATCCATTTTTGAAAGAATTTCATATAGATAATTGGGGTCAACTTTTCCTATATCAATATCAGACTCTATACCAAAATAAGAGTTTGCAGTAATTTCAAAATTTTCTTTTTTAAAAAATTCTAAAACTTCGTCATTTAATTTTTTTGAATAAGGTGTGAAAACTGCAATCTTATTAACTTTTAATTTTTTTAGTGCTTTGATTGATGATGTGCTTGGTGTCGTAACTATAGCTTCTGACTTTGCATCTTTTATTTTTTTTTCAATGGAATCATATCCTGTTGCAATAGTTCCAGATGTACAACCATAAGCAATGCAATCAATTTTTTCACCTGGAAGAATATCACTTGTTACTTCAGTTACTTTTTCAGCCATTTTAATTAAATTTTCTCTTGTCAGTGGGTTAAAGCACTCAATTCTATTAACAAAAAAATCAACTTTTTTATCCTTAATTATCTTAATAAAATCTTTTTCAATCATGTAATCACTTGCAAGGGCAATCAGTCCTATCTTAGGGTTTTGGTACCGATTAAATTTTGGGTCTATTTTATTGGAATCCATAAATATTATTATATCTTAAGATTAAATATATTGATTATTTAGTCTAGTTAAAATAGATTTAATCAAAAGTGTACATAACTCGTCGTTACTTAAGGTTTAAACAGTACTAAAGAATACGAAAGTGGGATTAGTCGGCCTTAAATTGTATTTCCTACCTTTTCCCTACCATCCCTTAACACTACTTATTCCTAGCTAATTTCTCCTTTTTTTAGAATTGTAATAATTGAGGACTGTTGAGAGGTTGAAGGTTAAAGATTTAGACTTTGATAAACTAGATATCTAATATTCTATTTAAGAATACTAAATGGGTCTTGAAAACAATCAATCTCATCTAAAGTTACAAAAAAAATTTCATTTATAGATGAAGAGTGGATTGTTTGGCACTCTTTGTAACTTTCCTCTTCCTTTAAAGATGAATTATTTTTTACTAGAGAATTTATGTGTTCTCCAGGAGTATGACCTGTCGTTTTTTTAATTCCATAAGATGTCGCTGCAGAAGCGCCCGCTAGCATAGGACTGCCTGTTTTGACCATAGTATATGCTGGTCCCACAATTGAGCTATATTGAGCACAACCATTTAAAACTATAAAAATAATAATAAAAAAAATATTTTTTTTCATATATTCAAGCATCCTAACATATTATCTTTATAATAATTTTATTTTTATTTGGAGGCTTATTCATTTTTATTTTATAAGTTCTGTATTTTTAATATCTAAAGCCAAGCAAGTAATATCATCTCTTAATTTTTCTGCTCCCCAATTAAGTTCTGTTGTAATAGTATCTATTATATTTTGTGGGGTAACAATTTCTATTTTTCTTACTATTCTTTCAACCCCTTCTACTCCGAGTTCTTGACCATTCCTTAAATAACCTTCAGTTACACCGTCAGTATAAATTAAAAACGTTTTTTCTTTCAAATTGGTTGCTTTTGATATTACCATAGACTCTGAGGAATATTTTATAATTCCTATTGGTGGTATTTCAGATTTCATAAACTCAAAATTTTTTTCTTTATCAAAAACCATAATACTTTCATGACCCGCATTCACAAAGATTGCCTCTCCAGTTTCTGTATTAAATTTTCCAAATACAGCTGTCATAAACATCCCTTTAAACTTTGCTTCAACTAGTTCATTATTTACTGTAAATACAACTTTTTCTAATGGATATGATAAATTAGAAATTGTTCTAAATATTGAGGCTGCTTTAGCCATGTACATACCAGCTGTAATACCTTTTCCTGATACATCCGCTAATATAAAAAAATATTCATTTTCACCTACATTAACTACATCAAAAAAATCTCCAGAAACATCTCTTGCTGGAACATTTTTTGCATAAAGAAAATTTTTAAACTTTGATATGTCTGGAAATAAGCTTTTTTGTACATCTCCTGCAAGTTCTCTTTCTCTTAATAACTTTGCCTCTTTTTGTAAATTTGCTATTGCAACTTGATTTTCCTCTATAAATCTAAAATAAAGCCCAGTTAAAAAAGTAATTGTGAGCATGAATATAGGGTAGCTAATATCTACAAGTTGGGATTTAAATAAAAAAGCACTAAAACCAATTATAATTACTATAGTTAAGCTTCCAAAGAATATTAATAAACTATATTTGGGCTTAGTATATTGGGAGAGAAAAAAAACAACACCAGCGACTACAATTGAAAATAGCAATTCAAATATATAAGTGTTTGGATTTCGAATAAGATAGGATTGATCTAAAATATTTTCAATTATATTTCCATGCACTTCAACTCCTGGAATTGTATTTCCTAAAGGAGTTTTTACTAGATCAAACAAGCCCTGTGCTGATGCACCAATTAAAACATACTTATCTTTAAATCTTGATGGATCAAATTTGCCCTCAAAAACTGAGCTTGCAGAAATATACTGGTTTTTTAGAGATTCTTTATATCTAATCCAAATAATTCCATTCGGATCTGAGTAAATTTTATGAGGTCTTGAGCTTATTCTGTTAATGCCCGCCTCATTCATCTCTACATACAAATTCTTTTGATTTGATCCTACACGGATCATTTCAAGAGCCATTGTTGGATATAACTGATTTTTCAATCGAACAATCAGTGGAAGTGATCTGATAATACCATCGGTTTGATCTAAAAAAGAAATAGAACCTAATCCTTTTACACTGTTTTCTAATTTTTCAAGTGATCCTATAGAGTGAGGAAAAGAATATGTAAATTCTTTGGGATCTCCTCCTTTTACAAGAAATTTTGCTTTTGGTGATCTGTCATAAGTTCCATGGGAGGAAACGTTGCTACCAAGCACTGCTATAACTGATTTTGATTTTTCTAACTGCTCTCTAAATATTTCATCAGGTCCTTTAATATTCTGTAGTTTAACAACGTCTGTTGGTATTAAATTATAAGCACTAATTATTTCTTCGGGAGATTGTTTATCTTTCTCTGCAAAGAAGATATCAAAGCCTATAGCTTTTGGGTTTGTGGCATTAACATTTTCCACAATTTTTGCAAAAATAGATCTATTCCAAGGAAATTGGCCAAATTTACCTAAACTTTTTTCATCTATGTCTATTATAATAACTTCAGAGTTTTGTTTATTTAATGGAAAAATTTTTTGATAAACATCAAAACTCAAATAAGAAATTGATTTTATAAAACTTGGATTAATTGTTTTTAAAAAAACTAAAAAAAATAATAAAATTAAAAAAATTATATAGTTCTTATATTTATTTAATAAAAGTTTCATATTTATATTTTTATTGATCTTTTTATAATTAAAAAATTTTCTTTAAATTAACCATTGCTTCTTCAATAGTATTTGGATCATTATTAGTGCCATCGGTAACTGCTGCGTTCTGTACAAAAGTGTGCATAGCTCCAAATGAATTAGAGATTGGAAGCAATAGAAAAAAAATAATAAAAAATTTTTTTATTAAAGACATGCAGTTTATTTAAGTAGCTAGTTAGTTGAGCTTATTTCTTACGTTTTCTTTTGTTTTTGGCTTTTCTTTTTTTCTTAGCTATTTTTTTCTTTGT
>CAJQSF010000037.1 GCA_905612495.1 uncultured Candidatus Pelagibacter sp. | reverse complement strand
GTCAAGCTTCAGTAAGTTTGCTTTCAAGGTGGGTTATGCAATTACCAATAGAAAAAATTTCAGATTTTGTATCAAAAGCTGAGTTTTTCTTTGATAAAAATTTTGATCAATCGAAAAAAATTAATATAAAAGGTTTGAATGATTTTAAAAAAATAATGAATCCAGAAAACATTTCTAGAAAAGAATGTTTATTGCTTCCTTTTAAAACTCTTTCAAAGGCTCTAAACCTTTAAACTAACAACAACATTAAAGATAAAAAAATATGATAAATACAATAAAAGAGAATTTTAATAGAGCTCTATATGCTTTAATATTTTCAATAATTACGATTGGCACTCTTTCATTTTTAGAATTTGAAACTCCTTATGGATTGTTTCTAGCTGGATCTTTTGGATCTTCTATGGTTCTACTTTTTGGATACCCTGAAAGTCCCTTTGCACAACCTAAAAATGTTTTCTTTGGACACTTAGTGACATCTGTAGTGGGTGTATTAATTTTAAAATTTCTTCCAGTAGATCAGTTTTTGCAAATTGCTATCGCAGTAGGCCTAGGTATTTTTGTAATGATAATACTTGGCGTAACTCATCCACCAGCAGGGGGAAATCCCATTGTTATAATAGTTAGTGCTTATTCATATGAATTTTTATTAAACCCAATTATTTTTGGTTCAATAATAATCATTGTTTATGCAATTATTCTAAATCGTTTCATTTTGAAGAAAAACTATCCTAGTAGCTGGAAAAGTTAATTTTTTCGTTGTTTCAAATCTAGCCAGTTTAAATATACTGGCTGAATGAATTCTAATTATAAAGTCATAAAATTTAGATCTAATAATTCAAAAGAAGTTGATGATCAAGTATCCATTGAAGAGCCGCTTGAAATAATACTCAAGTATAAGATTAAAGCAAATTGGATTGAAAATACCATATCTATTACAATGAGAACGCCTGGTGATGATGAAGATTTAGTCACCGGCTTTCTCTTTAATGAAAGAGTAATTGAAAAAATTAATCATATAGAAAATATTCAAGCTAGTGGTGAGCCAGTTGGTGAATATAAATTAAGGAACAAGATTATTGTAACAATAAATAATTCTGAAAATATTGATATTGATAAGATTAAAAGAAATTTTTTGACAAATTCTTCATGTGGTGTGTGTGGGAAAACATCTCTTGAATCTTTAGAAATTATTAAAAAAGATAAGATAATAAAATCTATCCCAAAAATAAATCATGAAATAATAATGAAGTCGCCTGATATATTAAGGCAAGAGCAATCTGAGTTTTCAAAAACTGGTGGAATTCATGCTAGTGGCTTGTTCAACGCTGATGGCGAAGTTATTGCTGTAAAAGAAGATGTGGGACGACATAATGCTTTGGACAAATTGATCGGATTCGTTTTAAAAAAAGAGTTGCTTGATAATAGTTCTCAATTTTTAACTTGTTCTGGAAGGCTTAATTTTGACTTAGTACAAAAGGCTCTTATGGCAAATATAGGGGTCTTAATAGGTGTAGGTGCGCCAACCAGTCTCGCTATAGATTTAGCTAATAAGTTTGACATGACGTTAGTTGGTTTTGTAAAAGAAGGTAGTTTTAATATTTATAGTAATAGTGAAAGAATTATAATAAAAAATTGAAAATTTAATAGGGTAAATTGTGTCAAAAAATATTAGTAATCTATCTGGAAGAATTGGTTTAAAAAATAATCTTTTTGAAAAAGTTTATGAAAGATCTTTAAAATCTAATAATTCAGACGGCATTAAAGAAATTGCTAAAGAATATCACATGGGTGTTTCTACCATTCATGGTGCTGAGAGTTTTTATGAATTTTTAAGACCAGCCCATAGAGAGAAAAAAGCTTTTGTTTGTAATGGAAGTGCCTGCATGTGTGCTGGAACTCAAGGACCATTAAAGGAAAAATTAAAGAAAAAACTTGGCGATGATAAAGTGGGTGAAATGTTTTGTCTTGGTTATTGCTATGAGAATAATGCATTTCACTATAATGGCCAAAACTATGCAGGTAATGACATCAATAAAATTGATGAAATAATCAGTGGTAAAGATTTAGAACAAGAGAAATTTCATTCAGAAAGTTTTGCATCTACAAGTTTTTTAATGGATGATAAAATCTCTGATAATAATAAGTTTAAACAACATTTAGAAAAATTTATAAACACTGACAAACAAGAAATAGTTAAAACTCTTTTAGATTCAAACTTAACTGGAAGAGGTGGTGCTGGTTTTCCTACTGGATTAAAATGGGATTATTGCCGTAAAGCAGAGTCAGAAAAAAAATACGTTATCTGTAATGCTGATGAAGGAGACTCTGGTGCATATTCAGATAGATACTTATTAGAAGATCAGGCCTTAAAAGTAATATTTGGAATGGTTATATGTGGATATGTTATTGGTGGTGATGAAGGAGTTTTATATATTAGAGGAGAATATCCAAAATCAATTGAATCTTTAAATGCTTCAATTAACTCTTTAAAAAAAGAAGGACTGCTTGGAGAAAATATTCTTGGAACAAATTTTTCTTTTGATTTAAATATATGTATTGGTCAAGGAGCGTATATTTGTGGAGAAGAAACTGCTTTAATTGCTTCAATAGAAGGACGAAGAGCAGAAGTTGAAGTAAGACCTCCGTTTCCTGTTACTGAAGGATTGTATAAAAAACCAACTGTTGTTAATAACGTTGAAACACTAGCTGCAGCAGCAGGTATACTTTTAAATGGTGCGGAAAAATTCTCTTCTATAGGTAATAAAAAATCGGCTGGTACTAAATTGGTTTGTTTTGATAGCTTCTTTAATAATCCAGGTGTTTATGAAATTGAAATGGGAACACCCATGAAAAAAGTTTTAAATGATATTGGTGGTGGCTTTAAAGAGCCTGTAAAAGCATTACAAATTGGGGGACCATTAGGTGGTGTGATACCAATTGCAGAAGCTGAAAAACTGAATCTAGATTTTCAAGAATTTACAGCAGCTGGTTTTATGCTTGGCCACGCAAGTATAGTTAGTATTCCAAAAGATTTTCCAATGGTTGAATATATTCATCATTTATTTGAATTTACTGCTGAAGAATCATGTGGAAAGTGTTTTCCAGGAAGACTTGGGTCTTACAGGGGCAAAGAGATGTTTGATCAGTTAAAGAGTAAAACAGCTAAGATTCCATTAAAAGTATTAAATGATTTACTATTAACGATGAAAAATGGTTGTTTATGTGCCCTATGTGGGGCAATTCCTACTCCTATCATGAATATATTAAAATATTTTGGTGATGAAATGAAGGATGATATGGTTAATGAAAACTAAGATAGATTTTAAAGGGTGATATGAGTTCAGAAAAAAGAAAAATTGCATATATAGATGGTAAGCCATATGAAATTGGCCCTAACCATACTTCTGTTTTAAAATTTGTAAAAAGTTACCTTGGTGAAAAAAAGGTTCCTGCTTTATGTAACGATCCAAACTTAGCACCTTATGGGGCTTGTAGAGTTTGTTCTGTTGAGGTTGCTTTAGTTAAAGATGGGCCAACTAAAATTGTAGCTTCCTGCCATACGCCTGTTGCAGAAAACCAACATATTTTTACAAACAATGAAAAGCTAACAGAATTAAGAAAAAATATTATTGAACTAGTTATAACTGATCACCCAATGGAATGTGGAACTTGTGAGGTTAATAATAATTGCGAACTTCAAGATGTTGCTAATGATTTAGGTATATCAGATCATAGATACAACACTCCAAAACAACACAAAGGTATTCCAAGAGACACTTCTCACGATTACATGAGAATGAATTTAGATAATTGTATTAACTGTGGAAGATGTGTTCGTGCTTGTGATGAAATTCAAGGTTCTTTTGTATTAACAATGAGTGGTAGAGGATTTGAATCTAAAATCACAACAGATAATGATGCTTTATTTGGAGATTCATCTTGTGTATCTTGTGGTGCTTGTGCACATACATGTCCAACAGATGCAATATCAGATGTCTTTCAATCAAAATCAGCTGCTGTAGATGAAAAAGTTAGAACAACTTGTTCTTATTGTGGAGTTGGATGTAATTTAGAAGCATCCATTAAAGATAACAAAGTTGTTGCAATATCTACGCCTAAAGAATCTGAAGTTAACGCAGGTCACACTTGTATTAAAGGAAGATATGCATTTGGATTTTATGATCATCCTGACAGATTAAAAACACCTTTGATTAAAAGAAATGGAAAATTTGAAGAAGCATCATGGGATGAAGCTTATGACTTTATTAAAAAAGAATTAAATCGAATAACTAAAGAAAGTGGACCAGATGCAGTTGCTGGTATTTCTTCAGCAAGATGTACTAATGAAGAAAATTATGTTTTCCAAAAAATGATTAGAGCTGCAATCGGAACTAACAACATTGACTGTTGTGCAAGAATTTGTCATTCACCTACTGCTTGGGGAATGCAACAAACTTTTGGAACTGGCGCTGCAACTAATTCTACAGAAGATATTTACCATGCAGATTTGTTTATGGTTATAGGGGCAAATCCAACAAATGCTCACCCAGTTACTGGAGCAAAAATAAAACAACAAGTAATGAAGGGCAAAAAACTAATAGTTCTAGATCCTATCACTACTGAACTAGCTGAGCTTGCTGATTACCATATTAAACTTAGACCTGGAACTAATGTAGCTATTTTAAATATGATGTTACATTTTATAATGAAAGCAAATCTTTACGATAAAGATTTTGTTAGAGATAGAACTGAAGGTTTTGCAAATTTTATTAAAGAGATTGAAAGACAGGATATGGATCAACTAGCTAAAGTTGCTGGTGTTGATAAACAATTGGTTAAAGAAGCTGCTATAGCTTATGCAACAGCTAAAAATTCTATGGAATTTCATGGTTTAGGAGTTACTGAGCAAGAGCAAGGCTCTAAAACAGTAATGTTAATTGCCGATCTAGCAATGATTACAGGAAATATTGGTAGAAGAGGTGTTGGTGTTAATCCATTAAGAGGACAAAATAATGTCCAAGGTGCAGCTGATATGGGATGCCAACCTCATCAAGGAGCTGGTTACTTTGAGGTAGCTGATGAAAAAGTTCAAAATTTTTATTCGGAAAAGTATGGAGTTGTCCACCCAACAAAACAAGGACTTAAAATTCCAGAAATGTTTGATGGTGCTATTAATAAAGATGTGAAAGCTGTCTGGATTATTGGAGAAGATATTGTTCAAACAGATCCTAATAGTGCACATGTGGTTCAAGCAATGAATTCTTTAGAATTACTAGTAGTACAAGAAATTTTTATGAGTGAGACTGCAAAACTTGCAACAGTAGTATTACCTGGAACAACTTTTTTAGAAAAAGATGGAACATTCACTAACACTGAAAGAAGAATTCAAAGAGTAAACAGAGCAGTACCTCCTCTACCAGGTACAAAAACTGATGGAAACATTGTAACTGATATGATGCAAAAATTAGGTTTTGATCAACCAACTTATGATGCCGATCAAGTTCTTGCAGAAATTGCAGATGTTGTTCCTTTCTTTAAAGGTGTAACAAGAGAAAGACTTGGTAAGATGGGATTACAATGGCCCGTTCAAGAAGATGGAACAGATACTCAAATTTTACACCAAGAAACTTTTAAAATTGGAAAAGGACAGCTTAAAAATTTTGATTGGAAGGAATCTAACGAGATAGCTACTAATAAAAAAGATTATCCTTTAATTCTTACAACGAGTAGAGTTCTTCAACACTATAATGCTGCTACTATGACAAGACGTACAAAAAATATTAATATAGTTTCTGAAGACTTATTACTAGTTCACCCTAATGATGCCAACAAAAGAGAGTTAAATACAGGTGACATAGGAAGGCTTTATTCTGGACGAGGAGAAGTTGCCTTAAAAGTAGAAGTTACTGATAAAGTAAAAGAAGGAATAGTATTTACAACATTCCACTTTCCAGAACACATGGTTAACATGGTAACTGGTCATGGTAAGGATGAAGAAACAATGTGTGCAGAATACAAAGTTTCTTCTGTAGAAATTCAAAAGATATCTAATCAATTTAAAACTGTCGTTGAACCTAAAGAAAATCAAGCAGAGCTTTCTTAATTACTCATATTTAAATAGGTGCTTTAAAAATTATAAAGTTTATAATTTTAAAAATGACTAATTCAAATATAGATATTGATAAAGCAGGTTGGTCTTTTGATAATACTTATTCAAAACTACCTGATGATTTACTAATAAAACAGGCACCTATCCCGGTAAAGTCACCAGAACTTATCATTTTAAATAAAGGTTTATCCAAAGATTTAAATTTAGATTTTACAAATATTAAAGTTGACAGTTTATCTCAGTTATTTTCTGGAAATGTACTGCCAACTGGCTCAGAGTCAATTTCACAAGCATATGCAGGACATCAATTTGGACACTTTACAATGTTAGGTGATGGACGAGCTGTTCTTATGGGTGAACACGTATCAAAAAATGGTGATAGATATGACATTCAATTTAAAGGTTCTGGAAAAACCCCATTTTCGAGAAGTGGAGATGGAAGAGCAGCGCTAGGACCAATGCTAAGAGAGTATATTATTAGTGAGGCAATGCATGGGTTAGGAGTGGCAACTACTAGAAGTTTAGCAGTTGTTAAAACTGGAGAAAATGTAATTAGAGAAACACATTTACCAGGCGCTGTATTAACTAGAATTGCTGCCAGTCATATTCGTGTAGGAACTTTTCAATATATTGCAGCCACTCAAAAAGAACAAAATTTAAAAATTCTATTTGATTACGTAATCAATCGACATTATCCAAATATAAAAAATTCTACAAACCAAGCTTTAGATTTATTAAAAACAATAATGAACATACAAATTAATTTGGTTATTGATTGGATGCGAATTGGGTTCATTCATGGTGTAATGAATACGGATAATGTATCAATTTGTGGTGAAACAATTGATTATGGTCCATGTGCTTTTATGGATGCATATAATCCTGAAACAGTATTTAGTTCAATTGATCAAAAAGGAAGGTATTCATTTTCAAATCAACCAAAAATTATTAAATGGAATTTAGCAAGATTTGCAGAGTGTATTATAACACTTATAGATGACAATAAAGATAAGGCCATAGAAGTCGCCACTGAAACTATAAATTCCTTTGAAAAAATATATGAAGAAAAATGGCTGAATATGATGCGTGACAAGTTAGGTCTATTTGGTGAGGATATAAATGATCAAATATTAATATCAGAGCTTTTAACTTGGATGAACAATAATGAATCTGATTACACTAATACTTTTTGTTTTTTAATGAATGAGCAG
>CAJQSF010000036.1 GCA_905612495.1 uncultured Candidatus Pelagibacter sp. | reverse complement strand
CAGCTATTTTCTCTTTTCTGATTTCTAAATTTTGACTTTCTAACAAAATCTGTTTTTCCTCAAGTGAAAAAGGAGAGGCCATAGCCAAGGCATTTATAGTTTCGGTCAAATTTTGTTTTTCTAAAGATTTCCAGTTAATTATGTATCCTTTTTTCTCAAATAAAGATTTTAAATCTTTAAAGATCAGTCTAAGATCTGAAAAATTTAATTCTTCTTTTTGCAGAATTAAATCGTTTTGATAATCCTCAAAACTAATTTCACATTCGCGATAAGATTTATTATTTTTAACCTCTTTTGTTATTTTAAATCTAGCCAAACCATTAAGATCAATCATATATCTACCATCTGATGTATTTTTAAAACTAGTAATTTTTCCCATACAGCCAGTTACATGAAGATCTTGAACGGAATTGATGTTATTTTTTTTAGGCTGTATCAAACCTATAAATTTGTTTGTTTTCATACTGTCATTAATCATCTCAACATACCTTGGTTCAAAAATATTTAGTGGGACAGTCGTATCAGGAAAAATAATAAAATTACTCAATGGAAAGACAGGAATAATTTTTGGCAAATCTTGTTTTTTCATTATTTCTTTTAACAAATTTTTTAAAATCTATACACTAATCAATAACTTTATTATTGCTTGCTTTAAAAAAAACGTCTATTTATAGTGTTTTTATAAGCGGGTCTAGCTCATTGGTAGAGCGAATCGTTGCCAACGATTAGGTAGAGGGTTCGATTCCCTTGACCCGCTCCATAAAATTTAAAATAAATTAATGAATGAATGAATGATCTTACAAATAAAAAATGTGTTCCTTGTGAGGGTGGAATTTTACCTTTTGATATAAGCGAAATACACAAATACCAAAAAAAAGTAGATGGATGGGCTGTTATTGAAAATGAAAATAAAATCTTTTTCTTAGAAAAAAAATTTACTTTTAAAAACTTTATTAATAGCCTTGATTTTATCAATAAAGTTGGAGAGATTTCAGAATCAGAAGGTCATCACCCAGATATTTCTTTTGGGTGGGGGTATGCAAAAATTATAATTACCACACATGCAATAGAAGGATTGTCAGAAAACGATTTTATTCTAGCTGCTAAAATTGATCAAATTTTTAATGTCTAAAATGTCTTGTTTTAGAGAATACTAAAACAGTATTAGTTTGGTTTGCAAATTTAATTATCTCCTTGTCTCTTATTGATCCAGAGGGTTGTATCACGGCAGAAACGCCTGACTGCAC
Source organism: uncultured Candidatus Pelagibacter sp. (assembly GCA_905612495.1). Classification (GTDB taxonomy): domain Bacteria; phylum Pseudomonadota; class Alphaproteobacteria; order Pelagibacterales; family Pelagibacteraceae; genus Pelagibacter. The sequence goes on along the minus strand of CAJQSF010000036.1, from coordinate 19,143 downwards.
TAATTTTTCTATACCATCTACAAATGGAAAAAATGCATCTGAAGCTGCCACAATTTCATCCTTTAAATTTTGAAATTTGTTCATCTTATCTATAGCAATTTGACAACTATCAAGTCTACTAGGTTGTCCAGAGCCAATACCTACGGTAGCCTCCTGACTGGCTAAGACAATTGCATTAGATTTTACATATCTACAAACATTGAACGCAAAGATTAGGTTTTTTAACTGAGATTTATTTGGTTTTTTTTTCGAAACTATTTTAAAATTTTTAATAGTAAATTTTTCTCTATCTTCAGATTGTGTTAAAACAGAGGTACTAACAGAATTAAATCTTAACAAATTTTCCATTTTAAAATTTTTTGCATCGATAAGACGTAAATTTTTTCTCCTTTTTAAAACCTTTAACGCCTCCGAATCAAACCCATTTGCAATGACAACTTCTAAAAATAAATTATTTAGCTCTAAAGCTAATTTTCTGTTTATTTTGAAATTACAGGAAACTATTCCCCCAAAAGCACTTATAGGATCACATGCAAGAGCTGATTGATAACTTTTTAGTTTATCTTTAATAATAGAAACACCACACGGATTGGCATGCTTAACAATAACAGTTCCTAAATTTTTTGGTAAAGATTTGGAAATAGATAAGGCAGAGAATATATCATTATAATTATTGTAACTAAGTTGCTTTCCATGAATTTGATTAATATTTAAACTTTGAGTTTTCGAGTAAATGGCAGCTTTTTGATGAGGGTTTTCACCATATCTTAATTTTTCAATTAAATTTGCATAGATAGTTTTTTTCCTAGGAAAAGCACTCTTATTAATCTTGTTAAAGTAGTTAGAGATCACAGAATCATAATAGGCTGTTTCAGAAAAAGCTTCTAAGGACATTTTTTCTCTAAATTTAAAAGATGTAGAGCCATTATGTTTTTCCATCTCATTAATTAGTTCGCTATATTGTTCTGAAGAGGTAATAACAGCAACATCATTATAGTTTTTTGCTGCAGCCCTAACCATTGTTGGACCCCCAACATCAATATTTTCTATAATTTTTAAATGATTATTTGTCTGTTCTAGAGTTTTTTCAAAAGGGTAGAAGTTAACAATAACCAAGTCTATTTCTTCAAAATTATTATTTCTTAAATCTTTCAAATGAGATCTATTATTTCTTTTACTTAATATTCCAGCATGTATTTTTGGGTGTAAAGTTTTAACTCTTCCACCAAGTATTTCGGGAGAGCCCGTATACTCTGAGACTTCTAGGCATTTAAACTTTAGCCTTATTATCTCTTTATAAGTGCCGCCTGAACTTATTAGGGAAACTTTATGTTTGATTAAAATTCTTAAAAGGCCTTTTAAATTTTTTTTGTCAGAAACTGAAATTAGTGCTTTTTTTATTTTCTTCATTATATTTTTGTAATTTCCCATTTTATAGTCTGGTTTTCATCATTAGTCATTCCAGAAATGACTATATTCTGATTATCAACAAAGGAATTTTTTTTACCGAAATATAGACCATTATCAATATTCATATTATTGTTATCAGAATTAAATTTCCAACCCTCACCATCAAGCTCTATAAGTATTGATTTATTGTTTTGTGTCTTCATTATTTTAACACTAGGCTCTAAATGAAATCTAATTTCAAATTTTAAATCTTTGATATTATTTTTTGAAATTATTTTATCATAGCCAATAAATTTTATCTGCTCAGGATAAAACTCAATTTCTCTCTCATGAATAATACCATACTGTTTTAAATAGCCATCATGTGATGCATTAATTTTCCAATAATTTTTCTCAAAAACAATATCTTTTTTTAATATTTTTAATCCATGAGAAATTTTAGAACTTTTATTTTTAGTCTTATTAAATCTACAGGAAGATCTGTCATCTAGAATTAGCGTACTGTGTGCTGCACTTGATTTTGACAATTCATTTAATTGGTGATTATGGTTTTGAAAATAACCTGAATTACAAATTAATTTTTTATCATTTGATATTATTTCAAATGAAAGTGCACCTGCTTGATAATTTGAAGAAAACTTTTTATCCGGACTTGACCCGACGTCCATAATCAGTGAAGTTTTTTTGTTACTAAGTGTTGCGTATCCCCCCAATTCATTACTTTGGTTTTTAAAACTGTACCCAAGTTTTTTTAAATAATGGTCAAAATCAACATTATTTGTTTTATGATTACCGTTGAATAGAAGATCTCTTTTATTGTTTTGCCAAGTAAATGCATAAGCCTGACCTAAATAATATATATTTTCATTAATAAAATCAGGTATTTCACTTTGAGATTCTTTGAACCATTCTCGAATCAAGACAAAATATTTTAAATAAAAACATAATTGTCTTATGCTTCTTGATTTTGGAAAACCATCACTATTAAAAGAATATTTTACAAGTTTTTTTAATAAGTCCAGTCCTATTTTTAAATGCGCATCTTTATTTTGATAAGATAAACCAATTAAAATAATAGCCGCACAACCTATCATTTTATCATCAACCCACTCTGATCTTGTAATTTCATTAATCAAATGATTGACTTGTTTTTTTATGACCCCATTGAAATTATTTTTATAGTCAGAGCTACCATTTTCATAAGAGAGTCTAGAATTTGAAGTCCAAGCAATTATTCTCTTAGCCACTATATCAAACTCCCAACTTTTAGAGTTATAGCGATGATTTTTTTCTATCCATTGTAAAATTATATTTTGTGTATCTTTTTTTGAGGATTTTAAATCCAAGCTAAATAACCAAAAAAAACTATTTAAATTTTTATAGTCTTTTTCATTTAAATTTTTGTTATCCCAAATCTTATTTAATGAATAATTCTTGATATTAATTTTTTTTTTATCATATTTTATAAATGAATCCAGTAAACTAGGACTTGGACAGTAGTCTAACGAATTAATGATAGAAGGTGTAATTTTTCTATTATAAATAGCCGAACCCAAATATAGAGAGCGGAATTTTTTTTTAGAAAGCGTATACGAGTTGTTAATAAAATTTAATGAATTATTAAAAATCATTATTCTAAGTTGATTTTAATAGCCCTATATTTTTTTTTATATTTCCATTATTATTTTTGAACACTGTAGTGCCAGAGACTAAAATATTAGCACCTGCTTCAATAGCCAATTTATTATTATCAAAATTAATTCCTCCATCAATTTCGATATCAAACTTTAAGTTTTTCTGATCTTTTATCTCTTTTAATTCTTTAATCTTATTCAATACTTCGGGCATAAACTTTTGTCCACCAAATCCAGGATTTACGCTCATAATTAAAACTAGATCAATCTCATTCAATAAATTAGTTATTAAATCAGTCTTAGTTTCAGGATTTAATGAAACACCCACTTTTTTATTTAAACCTCTTATATATTGAATAGAGCTTTTCAAATCTTCAGTTGCCTCTGGATGTATCGTAATAATATCAGCCCCAGCATCGGCATAATCTTTAATGTATTTATGCACAGGTGAAATCATTAAGTGAACATCAAATGGTAGCTTTGTATATTGTCTTAAAGCTTTAATAATTGGTGGTCCCATAGTTAAATTTGGAACAAAATGACCATCCATTACATCTACATGAATCATATCAGCACCACCTTCTTCTAATCTTTTAATTTCATTTCCTAATTGACTAAAGTCAGCAGATAAAATTGAAGGTGAGATTTGTATTTTTTTCATTGATTACTAATGTAGTAATATCAATTTAATTTTTAATTTGAATTAATTATTTACCAAAAATACGATAAATTTCTGTAGCAATTTCGCTTTCTAAAGGAAAAGATAACATTCCCATGACAGAATATCCTAATAGGTAGGGCATAAGGTAAAATCTGATCATATAAAAAAACCAAGCTACATAAAGCGGAACAAGAGGGTCTATAATGAACGAGGGTGTAATAGGTTTAAATAAACGGATTAATGGGTTTGTTAATTTTACAAACGCTTTCATGAAAAAAAATTCTGAGTTTTCTCTTTGAAAAATATTCATCGCAACTCTTCCAATTAAAGTCCACATAACGACACCTAAAATATAATCAATTATAAGAATAGAAGGATGCATTTCTGGCATAAATATAAAAAGGAATTTTGTTTTTTAACTTTGTTAAGGGGCAAAATAAATCGCCCCTTAACATAAAATTTAATTAGTGTTGTTTTCCAAGAATTGTTTTACCACTTGGAATACGAAGCTCATCAATCATATTTTGAGTAGCTGCGTCCGGTGCTTTTGTTAGTAAACTAACAACTACCATAGAAACTAAACTAACTGATGCTCCAACGATACCAAATGTAAGTTGAGTAATACCCAAGAATCCAGCCCCACCAGTACGTACCCAAATTAGATACCAAGTACCAGCTGCTAATCCTAGAAGCATTCCTGCAACAGCACCAGGACCATTCGCTCTTTTCCACCATACACCTAGTACAAGTGGGAAGAACAATCCTGACATCGCAAAGTCAAAAGCCCAGATTACTGAACCTAAGATACCTTGGATACCCATTGCGGCAATAGTTGCTCCAGCAAAACCAATCAATACAAGTAACACCCTTGCAACAATTAATCTTTTTGCAGCTTCTGCTTTTGGATCAATGATCTTGTAATACAAGTCATGAGACAAAGCATTAGCAATTGCTAAAACTAAACCATCAGCAGTAGACATGGCAGCAGCCATACCTCCAGCAGCAACCAGACCTGAGATTACATAAGGTAATCCAGCAATTTCTGGAGTAGCTAACACAACAGCTTTACCACCCATGAAAAACTCATTTAATTCAAGAGTTCCATTTCCATTAAAGTCGCTAACAAACATTAAGTTAGCTTGGTTCCAGTTTTGATACCAATCTATTGCTTGAACTTCAGCTATTGATTTACCAATAATCCCTGTTGAAAGTGTTGGATCAATCAGTGATAGTTTTGATAATGTCGCTAACATCGGTGCAGTTGAGTATAAAATGAAGATGAAAAGTAGCGACCATGCTACAGATCTTCTAGCTGATTTTACACTTGGAGTAGTAAAGTATCTCATCATAACGTGAGGCAAAGAAGCTGTTCCTGCCATCATACAAATTGCTAGAGAAATGAATCCCCAGTTTGTTCCGTTAACCGATGAGTGTGCTTTAGTTATTCCAGCTAAACCTTTTGGTACTGTAGCTAAGTCGGCAGCAGAGTTTTTCACAAAACCAAACTGACTTTCTAGTTCAGCAATTCTAGCCACCTCATCTCCCAACATCAAATGTGGGAAGAATCCAGCACCCATTTTACTACTGATCCAGAATACAGGAAGTAAGTAAGCAATAATTAAAACTATATATTGCGCAACTTGCGTCCATGTAACTGCTCTCATTCCACCAAGCATAGAACAAAGTAATATACTTGCTAATCCGACATACACAGCAATTTTAAAAGGAATATCTAAAGCTACTGAAGCAATAGTTCCTGTTGCATTGATTTGTGCAGTCACATACGTGAATGAAGCTACTGTTAATACTAGTACTGCAGAAAGTCTTGCTGCGTTACCACCATATCTTGTACCCACAAAATCTGGAACTGTGTAACAGCCAAATTTTCTTAAGTAAGGTGCTAGTAAAGTAGATACAAGTATATAACCACCTGTCCATCCAACTAACAACGCCATATAGCCATAGCCCTTGAAGTAGATACCACCTGCCATTGCAACGAATGATGCACCAGACATCCAGTCTGCTGCTGTCGCCATTCCGTTAAATACAGTAGGTACTTGTCTTCCTGCTACGTAGTATGCATCCATTTGAAGTGTACGTGATAACCAACCGATTATCGCATAGATAGCAATAGTGAATACAACAAAAGAAATACCTATCGCTTTTGCAGACATCCCCATTTGTTCAGCAATCGCCATCAATATTATGAACCCTATAAAACCACCCGTATAGATTCCATAAACCTTTGGTAGATTGTCTATAAATTTACCTTTTATCATTAGCCATCCTCCCTTTCAGTAAACCCAAACTCTTCATCTATCTTCTCTTGTCTACCCGCAAACCAGAAATTCAAAATTACAAATGCTAATAATGAACCCTGACATGTCATATAATATGACAACGGATAACCAAAAGGTCTGAAGCTAGACGCTTCCATTTCGGTTCCAAAAAAAAAGATGCCAATTGAGAATACAAACCAGATTGCTAAAGTAACAAATAATAGCCCCCTAGTTTTTTCCCAGTGTTTTGCTTTGTTTGACATTTTTACTCTCCCTATATAGTTAAGAGAGAAACCATAACCATAATGAGATAGATTGAAAGCCCTTAAATAGTTCGAGTTAAAGCCATTTTTGTAATATAAAACAACTAAAAGTAGGTATAGGTGTTAAAATATAAACTTAAAATAAAAGATATAAAGCTTGAAGATATTAGAGTTTACTTATTTGCTTTATTTAAGGGAATACTACCAAAGAAAAAAATTAAGAATATTGAAGACCTTACATCGTTTATTCAAACAAAATCTGCCTGGGTATCACAGGTTACCTTATATAATTACTTAAAAACAAGAATGGGAACAAAGTGGGTACTACACTTTGATGATGAAATATTTTTAGCATCTATTAACAAGGCTAAATGGAATATTTATTCTATATCTCTTCAAGATCTTACTTTTTATAGCCTATCATATCTGAGTGTTTTTTGTAATTATAAAGATATAAATAAAGCCAATGAAATTTATGATGAAATTTTGACCAAAGAAACAAAAAATGGAATGCCTGAAGAAATTATTTTGCAGGCAAAAGAAAAATTTGCAGAACGGTTACAAAAAATTGATTGGAACACATATTATAAGTCTTGGCCATTTAATGAAAGTGCACTAACTTTATATAAATGGGCACCAGTAGCTGAAGAGTTAAAAACTTTAGATAGAAAAATAGTTTTAAATTCTATGATTTTAAAATGGGATAATATTAAAGATGAGTTTCAAAAATTAATTAAAATTTAAATATTTTTTCTGTCTTCTACTAAGCTTTGGACAACACTTGGATCAGCTAAAGTTGAGGTATCACCTAATTGATTATGTTCGTTAGCAGCAATCTTTCTTAAAATTCTTCTCATTATTTTTCCAGATCTTGTTTTTGGAAGTCCAGGTGAAAAATGAATAATGTCAGGTGTTGCAAGAGGTCCAATTTGTTTTCTAACCCAAAGTTTAAGATCTCTTTCAAGGTCTAAATCAGATTTTTCTCCTACATTTAAAGTCACATAACAGTATAAACCATTACCTTTGATGTCGTGCGGGTATCCAACAACTGCTGCTTCAGCAACTTTTGGGTGCGCAACGAAAGCACTTTCTATTTCAGCGGTTCCTAAGTTGTGACCAGATACAATAATTACATCGTCAACACGTCCCGTAATCCAGTAGTAACCATCTTTGTCTCTTCTGGCTCCATCACCTGTAAAATATTTTCCATCAAATTGGGAAAAATAAGTATCAATAAATCTTTGGTGGTCACCATAAACAGTCCTCATTTGCCCAGGCCATGACTGTGAAATGCACAATCTCCCTTCACCAGCACCCTTTATTTCTTTTCCATTTTTATCAACTATGGTTGGCCTAATTCCATAAAAAGGTTTTGTAGCAGAGCCAGGTTTTAAATTCATGGCTCCTGTTTGTGGACTAATTAAAATTCCACCAGTTTCAGTCTGCCACCATGTGTCAACTATTGGGCATTTAGAATTACCAACTGTTTTATAATACCACATCCAAGCTTCTGGATTGATGGGTTCTCCAACGGTTCCTAATAATTTTAATGATTTTCTTGAAGTTTTTTTAACAGGCTTGTCTCCCTCTCTCATTAAAGCTCTAATCGCAGTTGGTGCTGTATAGAAAATATTAACTTTATATTTATCAATTATCTGCCACCATCTTGAACTATCAGGATAAGTTGGAACCCCTTCGAACATTATTGTTGTTGCACCATTAGCAAGAGGTCCATAAATTATATAGCTATGACCCGTTACCCAACCAATATCAGCGGTACACCAATAAATATCTTTCGGTTTATAGTTAAAAATATATTGATGAGTCATTGATACATAAACCATATAACCACCTGTTGTGTGTAAAACGCCTTTTGGTTTTCCAGTAGAACCAGAAGTATAAAGAATAAATAAAGGGTCCTCAGCATTCATTTCCTCAGGTTCACACTTATTTGACACATCTTTAATTAAATCATTATACCAAACGTCTCTTCCTTTAACCCAACCAACTTTATTTCCTGTCCTTTTTACAACTATACATTTTTTAACATCAGGGCATTTTCTTAAAGCCTCATCTGTAATTTCTTTTAAAGGGATTGTTTTACCAGCTCTAACACCTTCATCTGCAGTAATTATATATTCAGATTCACAATCGTTTATTCTAGTAGTAATAGAGTCAGCTGAAAAGCCCCCAAAAATAATTGAGTGAATAGCACCAATCCTTGCGCACGCAAGCATGGTAACTGCAAGCTCAGGAATCATAGTTAAGTAAATTGTAACCCTATCGCCCTTTTTAATACCCAATTTTTTCAAACCATTTGCAGCTTTAGAAACCTCTGTATGTAATTGTTTGTATGAAATCTTCCTTGTATCTTTTGGATCATCCCCGACCCAAATGATCGCGGTTTTATCTTTTTTATCTTTAAGGTGACGGTCTATACAGTTGGCTGAAGCATTTAATGTCCCATCTTCATACCATTTAATTCTAACTTCTTTTTTACTGTATTTAACATTTTTAATTTTTTTATACGGTTTAATCCAAGTTATTCTTTTTCCTTCAGTTTTCCAAAACCCATCGTTATTTTTAATTGAGTCAGAATATTTTTTTTGATATTTCGCTTTGTTTACTAAAGCACTTTTTACCCACTCAGATTTAGTTTTAATAATCAGTTCTTGGTCTATAATTTTATTTGAATTTTTTTTTTTTTCTTTAGGTACAGTTTTTTTTAATGCTTTTTTTTTAACCCTAGGTTTTGTTTTATTTTTTTTTGGCATGAGTTCTCTAAGTATTACTCATCTTATTTAAGATTTTCCAGCTTTTTGAGTCTATTGGCATAACCGAGAGTCTACTCTGTTTAATAAGTGACAAATGACCAAGTACCTTAGTTTTTTTTATCTCTTCGAGGGTGACATTTTTTTTTAACTTTTCTTTAAATTTTACTTGGACGGCTACAAAACGTCTATCTTTGTCAGTTTTATCTAAGAAAGCTTCTTTAATCACTTCAACTATACCAACAATTTCTTTTCCAATATTTGAATGATAGAAAAAACAAAGATCCCCCTTCTTCATGCCTCTTAAATTTTTAGCTGCTTGGTAATTTCTTACTCCATCCCATGGAGCGCCTTTGGCACCAGCTTTTTTTTGCTGATCAATTGACCAAACGTCAGGCTCAGATTTCATTAACCAGTACTGCATTATAATCTTACACCCGCGCCTTTTAAGAAAGCAGCATCTTCATCTAAGGGCCACCTGGGTTTTGCTGGGTGATCTAGTTCACTAAACTGTTTTAATTTAAATTTTTCTAGCCCAACCATTGCGATCATTGCCGCATTATCTCCGCACAAATTTATAGGTGGAAATATTGCCTCAAAGTCTTCTTCTTCACAAAGGTTAGTTAACACTTCTCGAATTCTTTTGTTAGCCGCAACTCCACCAGCAACTACAAATTTATTTTTATTTGATTCATTCATTTCTATAAACTCTTTAAAAGCAATTTTACTTTTCTTATATAGTATTTCTTCAATAGTTCTTTGAAAAGATGCTGCTAAATCATATCTTTCTTGATCAGTTTTAATTTGTTTTGAGATTTTTAAAACAGCAGTTTTCAATCCTGCAAATGACAAATTACAGCCACCCCTGTGAAAAATCGGTTTGGGTAATTCATATTTTTTTGGATCACCTTTTTTTGCATATACTTCGATTTGTGGTCCACCAGGAAATTCTATACCTAATAATTTTGCTGTTTTGTCAAAAGCTTCCCCAACAGCATCATCAATAGTTGTTCCTAATCTTTTATAATTTCCCAAACCTTGAACACTTAAAAATTGAGTATGTCCTCCAGAAATTAAAAGCAACAGATAGGGATAATTTAATTTAGAATTTAGCTTAGGGCTTAATGCATGACCCTCTAGATGATTAACCACTATAAAGGGTTTGTTAAGTGAAGAGGCCATTGCTTTTCCAAAGCTTAAACCAACAGACAAGCAAACTATAAGACCGGGCCCAGCAGTTGCTGCTACAGCATTTATATCTTGCATCTCTATTCCACTTTCATCAATTGCTTTTTTTGTGATTAAATCTATTTTTTCTATATGAGATCTTGCAGCAAGCTCAGGAACAACGCCCCCAAATTCTTTATGAACATCAACTTGGCTTGAAACAATACTTGATAAAATTGTTGGCACACCTTGTTCATTTTCAGTTATGATAGAAGCAGCTGTTTCATCACAGCTAGATTCAATTCCTAGGATTATGGGCTTTTTATTCATTAAATTAGTTTTTATTAATAATATAATCTCAATATAAATATGAAGTATAAAGCAATTAAATGAAAAATAAAAAAATTATTATTGGTTCAAGAGGAAGCAAATTAGCATTAATCTATGCTGAAAAAGCTAGAAAAAAAATTCTTAGTTATGCAAATGAGTTTGGCATTGAAGAAGTAACTATTAAAGAAATCGTAACCAAAGGTGATCAAGTTCAAGATAAAAGACTATCCGATGTAGGTGGCAAAGGTCTTTTTTCTAAAAACATAGAGGTTGAATTATTAAATAATAAAATAGATATAGCGGTTCATGCACTAAAGGATATGCCTTCTGAAGAAACTGCAGGGCTGTTAACAAATTGTTTTTTAGAAAGAAACGATCCAAGAGAAATTTTAATTAGTAGAGATAATAAACATTTAAAAGATTTAGCTCTAAATTCAATTATTGGAACCTCTTCATTTAGAAGAGAATTTCAGATTAAAAAAATAAGAGATGACCTTGAGTGCAAATTAATTAGAGGAAACGTTGATACAAGAATAAGAAAGCTCAATGAAAATTTGTATGATGCAATTATTTTATCTTATGCTGGGATTGATTCTTTAGGTTTAAATCAAAATATATCTCAAACTTTTTCTACTTCTGAAATAATACCTTGTGCGGGGCAAGGAGTCATTGCTTTGCAATGTAGAGATAATGATGAAGAGCTAATTGAGTTATTAAAAAGTGTTAACCACCAATCAACTTACAATTCTATAAAGGCTGAAAGAAATGTTTTAAAGGTTTTAGAGGGAGATTGCGAAACAGCGGTAGGTGTATTTGCTAGTATTGATGGTGATAAAATTAACCTTGAAGCAGAGCTTTTTTCACTAGATGGCAGTAAAAGATTCCACTTAAAATCATTTGAGAGCATAAATAAAGCAGAAGAATTAGGAATAGAGATGGGAAAAACTCTTAAAAAGATGTCTAATAATTCTTACAAAAAATAATATGCATATTCTGTTCACACGACCCCTTGAAGATTGTCATGAAATGATATTAAAATTTCAATCACTGGGTCATGAAATTTCTCATTTACCTTTAATTAATATTGAAGCCTTAAAATATGAGCCTCTAAATTATTCTGAATTTAAAGGAATTATTTTTACAAGCTCTAACGCAATTAAATTTTTGGATATAAAAAATATCGATAAAAAAATATTATGTTTTTGTGTAGGAAGTGCTACTGAAAAAAAAGCTAGAAGTGGTGGCTTTCAAAATGTTTTTGCTGCTGATGGGAATGTAAACAATTTAAAGGAATTGATTTTGCTAAATTTTAACTCTTCTGAAGGAAGGCTTCTTTACATTAGTGGGGAAGTTATCTCTAGCAATTTAGATCAGGATCTAATTTCAAATGGTTACGCTATAGAACGAGTAATTAACTATAGAGCCAACCCAATTGAAAAGTACGATGAAGACTTTATTGAAAAACTAAAATTAAAAATGCCAGAAATTACTTACATTTACTCACAAAATAGTGCCATTAACTTTTTAAAAATAATTAAGAATTATCAACTAGAAACTCTATGGATGAATACTAATTTAATGTGCATTGGTGAAAAAACCTCTGCAATTCTTAATGAAATCAAGTGGAAAAAAATTTTTCTTTTTAATCCTGGAGAAGAAGAATTTTTGCTATATAAAATTTAATTATGGATATATTTAGTAATTTTAGTGACCTTTTTATTTCAGTTTGGTCTAATGGAATTCGTGGAGTTGATATTTTTCAAATACTTATTGGTATAGGAATATTTTTTATTTTCTTAGTTTTTAGAGGAATAATAAGTAAAGTTATTATTAAAAGATTAGAAGCCATCGCAAAGAGAACTACAAATAAACTAGATGACACTTTTGTTCATGCAATGGTAGGACCTGCTAGATTTTTACCAATCGTTTTGGGATTTTTTATTGCAAGTTACTATATGTCTTTTGGTGAAGATGCTAGGGCTGTAGTTGATACAATTAACAGAACATTGATCACTATTTTAATTTTCTGGTTAATCCATCAAATTGTTGAACCAATTTCTTATATCTTAAGTGGATTGGATAAAATGTTAACCCGTGAGTTAATTGGATGGATTATTAAATCTTTAAAAATTTTAATTTTTATTTTAGGTTTAGCAGCTGTTCTTGAACTTTGGGGAATAAAAATCGGACCAATTATTGCGGGACTTGGTTTATTTGGTGTTGCTGTTGCTTTGGGTGCACAAGATTTATTCAAAAATTTAATTTCTGGAATTTTAGTTTTGGTTGAAAAAAGATTTAAGATTGGAGATTGGATTTTAGTTGAGGGAATTATTGAAGGAATTGTTGAGAAAATTGGCTTTAGATCAACAGTTTTAAGAAAGTTTGATAAGTCTTTAGCAATAATTCCTAACTTTCAGTTTGCTGAAAATGCAGTTATCAACATTAGTGAAACGACTAACTGGAGAATAGATTGGGCGATAACACTTCAATATGACACCACAGTTGATCAACTAAAAAAAATAAGAAATGAAATTGAAGATCATATTAAGAAAAGTGATGATTTTGATAAAGCTGTAGGGATTGCAGTACGAGTTGAAAAGTTTTCAGATAGCTCTATAGATATGAGGGTTAGATGTTTTACTGCTTCAAATAGCTTTGCCACATGGTTGGAAGTTAAGGAAAAACTTGCAATTGAAATAAAACAAATCGTAGAAGGAAATAGTGCAGCTTTTGCTTTTCCAAGTCAGTCAATTTATATTGAAAAAAAATGATAGCTATTTTTTACTTAGCCCTTCAAATATTAAAGCTTTATTCTTATGTGGTAATTGCAAATGTGGTCATTAGCTGGTTAGTTTCCTTTAATATTATAAATACTCAAAATAGGTTTGTTTATTCAATACTAGAAATGACTTACCGATTAACTGAGCCAATGCTTAATAGAATAAGACGATTTCTTCCTAACTTAGGATCACTAGATATTGCACCGGTAGTATTACTGCTATTGATTTGGTTTATAGAAATGTGTATGAAGCTTTACATTGCACCAATGATTTTTTAAGGAAATTTATGATATTAATAGATGGAAAAAAAATAGCAGCTGAGCTTAGAGAAGAATTGAGACAAGAGGTTGTAGAACTAAAGGCTAAATATAACAAAATTCCAGGACTTACTGTAATATTAATTGGAGATATGGCCCCTAGTCAAATTTATGTTCGTATGAAAGAAAAAGCTGCGAATGAAGTAGGGTTAAAATCTGAAGTAATTAGATATCCAGGGACTGTGGAAGAAAAAACAGTATTAGATAAAATTGAAGAGCTAAATAAAGATGAGAGTATTTCAGGAATTTTAGTTCAGTTACCTCTACCAAAACATATTGATAAACAAAAAGTTATTGAAACTATTTTACCGAGAAAAGATGTTGATGGATTTCACCCAATGAATGTTGGAAACCTTTCATCAGGTTATGAAAGTTCAGTTCCCTGTACCCCTTTAGGATGTTATTTAATGATTAAAAAAATTGAACCAAACTTGAGTGGAAAGAAAGCCGTTATGATTGGTAGATCAAATCTAAATGGTAAACCAATGGCACAACTACTTTTAAAAGAAAATTGTACGGTAACAATAACTCATTCAAAAACTAATGATTTAAAAGCAGAATGTTTAGAAGCGGATATTATTGTTGCAGCAGTGGGTATTCCAGAGCTTGTAAAAGCAGACTGGGTAAAAAAAGATGCAATCGTAATTGATGTAGGTATTAATAAAACCGACAAAGGAATAGTTGGAGATGTTGCTTTTGAAGAAGTTTCAAAAGTTGCAAGAGCTTTAACCCCCGTTCCAGGTGGAGTAGGACCAATGACTATTGCTTGTTTGTTAAAAAATACTATTGAGTGTTTTAAAAGATCTCAAAAATAAAAAATTAACCTTAATTTTTTATTGATTTCTAATTAGGGGATAAACTTTTGGGTTTAAATATTTTAAATTTGTTAACATGATTAAAGCTAATGTTACCAAACCAATACTTCCACTAATGTTAAATAATATTTTCAAATCTAATTGCCATGCTAATTGAAAGACATTTTCAATAACATAATAAGAACCGATTACAGCAAAAAATACGGCAATTAATATTACTGAACAAAAGATTAAAGCAAACTCTATAACAGAAGATAAAATAATTTCTTTTTTTGAGAAACCTAAAATTTTAAAAACTAAGTTTTGAAACTCTTTAATCTTACCTTGTACAATAATTGCACTAGAGATAACAATTAAACCTATAATAATTGTAATTGCTGAAATTAAAATTACAGCAATAAAAACTTTGTTTAATATATTAGTTACCTTTGTGAGATAATCAGCAATTCTTATAATTGAAATACTTGGCAAAGTTTCTAATAATTTAGCTTCATTGAATTTTGTTTGATCCTTAAATTTAGCTGTTGCTAAATATTCGTGGGGAATAGTATTTGCGAACTGTGGATTGAACAACATTGCAAAATTTATAGATAAATCTCTATAATCAACTGCTCTAAAGTTAACTATTTTTCCTTCAATTTCTCTCCCATAAATATTAAGTGTAAAAATATCCCCCAATTTTACATTAAAATCTTTTGCAACCACGCTATCCAATGAAATTTGAAGTTTGTTAGGTTTTGATAAATCCCACCATTCACCTTCAACTATTGGATTGTCTTCAGGAACTTCAGCAGCCCATGATGAACGCCGAGCACTTCCAATTGCCCAATAACTGTTGTTATCCAGTTTAATATATGTTCTTGGATCTATTCCATTAATTTTAACAATACCTGCGACAACTAAAGGGACTATTTCTAATTTAGCATTCAAGTCCATTTCGATAATTGCACTCTCAAATAAATCTCGATCAGAATTCTGTATTCCAATAAAAAAGTAATCAGGTGCGATCTCAGGAAGAGATTTTGCAATCTCTCTTTTAAAATTTGTACCAACCAATGCCAATGTTAATAATAAAGTTACACCCAAACCCAAAGACATAATAGTGATTGGGGTAATACCTTTAGTTTGAGTAATATTTTTAACTGATACTTTAAGAGAGATATTGGATGTATTTTTTAAACTTTTTAGTAAAAAAACAACAAATTTTGAAAGTAAAAAAAATACAATTAAACAAATAAAAAAAGCTATAAAATAAACTAAACTATACAAAGGTCTTGCTGAACCAATGACAAATAGCATTATTAAAGCTGATAAAAACAATAAACTTACAAAGATAGATTTTTTTGAATAATAAAATTTTAAATTTTGAAATACATTTCTAAATAAGTTAGAGGCCTTTACTTGATCAATTGCATTAATGGTTGGAATAGAAAAAATGACTAACACCAACATACCAACAAGAAATATCTTAATAAAATTAGTTAATGAAAATAAGGGTTTAATATTTAATCCTAGACCTTCAGATAAATATGCATCAGCCACAGGTACCAATAAAAAACTTAAAGCATAAGCGGTGATACTTACAAAAGTGAGTAAAATTAATAACTGTAGATAATATATTGTCTTTATATTTAATGAAAAAAAACCCAAAGCTTTCTTTACCGCAATAGACATGTTGCTTTGGTTAATGAAAGATAACAGGGTATTTGCAATACCAATACCAGCAATTAACATGGCGCTAATAGATATAAGAGATAAAAATTGTGAAAAATTATTAATTACTCTTCTAAGACCACTAGCAGAATTTTCTGGATACCGCAGTCTTACTGTAAAGTCATCTTTAAATATTTCTTTAATTTTTTTTCTTGTTGCTTTTGTATTATCTCCTTCATTAAATTTAACTTTATATTCATAATTTAAAAAGCTACCTAGGCTATTAAGTTTTAATAGATCTAAAGTTTCCTTACTTGTTATTGCAAAATCACCAAATGCCACAAAACCACTAACATCAGGTAATGATTTTATCACTCCAACTACTGTAAATAATTGATTTTGAACTTTAATTTTTTCATTCACTTTGAGATCTAAAGTTTTAAAAATATTTTCATTAACAATAATGGTATTTTTTTCTTGATGAATTCTATCCATTGCTCCGATAGGCTCATGAATAACTTCTCCATATAGTGGATATTTTTTATCAACTGTTTTAATTCGAGTAAACAATGACTGATTATTATTGTCACTTAATCCTGAGACCATTGTTGAAAATTCAATCATGACGGAAATTGTTGTAAAATCTCTTACTTTATCAACTAACTCTAAATTTCCCTGTACTCTATTATAATCAATTTCAACATCTCCACCCAATAAAGACTTAGCATTATCATTTAGCTCTTTTTTTAAACTGTCCTCAATAGTTAAAATTGCACTTAAAATAAAAAGACTGATAAATAAAGTGAGGATAATACTAAAAATTTTGCGATAGTTTCTAACAAGATCTCTAAACGCATATTTTAAAATTAAATTAAATTCAGAAATTTTAAGCAATTTTTCCATCTTTAATTTTAATTTTTCTATTTGCTTTATTAGCTAGCTTAGGGTCGTGAGTTACCATGATTAAAGATGAACCCTCATCTTTGACGTACTTAAATAATATATCTGATATCATTGCTGAGTTTTCACTATCCAGGTTACCAGTTGGCTCATCTGCTAATATTAATTGAGGTTTCATGGCTATTGCTCTTGCTATAGCTACTCTTTGCTGCTCTCCACCTGATAATTGACTTGGCAGATTATTAAATCTTTTCTTTAACCCAAATCGATCTAATAATTCTTTCGCTTGTTGTTCAGGATTTTTAAATTTGTTTAGCTCTAAAGTTAAAGCAACATTCTCAACTGCTGTATAATTTGGAATTAAATAAAAAGATTGAAATACAATTCCAATACTTTTTCTTCTTATTTCTGAAACTTTATCTTCAGAAAGAGTAGTTAAATCTTGATCTTGAAAATAAATTTTTCCCGAGGTTGCTTTTTCTAAACCTCCAATTAACATAATCAAACTAGTTTTTCCTGAACCACTTTCACCAACAATAGAGATAGTCTCTCTTTTCTTTGTTATTAAATCAATATTGTTTAAAACTTTTATAGTTTCTTTGTTAGTTTGGTATTTAAGATTAACCTTTTTTAATTTAAGAAGAGTATCCATGAATAAAAGTTTTATTATTAAAATAATCGTGCTTTGTCTAGTTACTATAAAAGTATCTGCAATAGAAAAGATTGTATTATTTGGTGATAGTTTGATGGCTGGGTATGGCTTAAATAATGAACATCATTTATCAACAGTTTTACAAGAAAAATTGATATCCAAAGGTTACAAAATTGAAGTGGTAAATGGAAGTGTTTCTGGAAGCACTTCTTCTGGTGGTGTAAATCGAGTTGAATGGACGTTATCTGAGTCCAATATTAATTTAGTAATTTTAAGTCTTGGAGCAAATGATATGCTTAGGGGTATTCAGCCAAGAGAGACTAAAAATAATTTAGAAAAAATAATAAAAACTGCACAAGACAAAAATATTAAAGTAATCCTAGCAGGTATGATTGCACCAACCTCTTATGGATTTGAATATAAAAGTAATTTTGATCAAATTTATCCAGATTTATCAAAGCAATACAATTTACCTTTAATACCTTTTTTGCTAGAAGGTGTTGCTTTAAAACCTGGCTTAAATTTAAGTGATGGAATGCATCCAAATGAAAAAGGTACAATTATTATAAGCAAAACTTTACAGGAAATGATCTTAAAAAATATTCTATTAAATTAAGATTAATTTTTTTCGATTAATCACAAAGCATTTTTATTTTAAGATAATTTAGATCTACCACCATCAACTGCAATTACCTGTCCTGTAATCCAAGAGCTTTCTTCAGTAATTAAAAATTTTGCAAGCGCAGCAGAATCTTTTCCTTCACCCAGTCTTTTAAGGGGATGTGCTTTAGCAATTCCTTCTGCAATTGCAGGATTTTTTAACATAGGTTCTGCAATCTTAGATTTAGATAAGCTTGGTGCAATACAATTTACTCTAATATTTGGAGCAAACTCTGCAGCTAACGTTACAGTCAACCCTTCAACAGCAGCTTTCGCAGATGCAATAATTGTGTGATTAGTAAATCCTCTTTGAGCCGCCACAGTTGAAAATAAAACAACTGAGCCTTTATTTTTTTTTAAAGTTTCTTGATAACCCTTTATGGCTTCAATTGCTGAATAAAGGTTTAATTTCATACATTTATTCATGTCTGCCTCTGTAACCATTCTTAATGGTTTTAAATCAATTGAACCTACACAGTAAGCAATACCTTTAATTTCATTAATGTCTGATTTAACTTTTTCTATAAATCCATCTTCTAAAACATCAGCAATAGTATAAGAGCAACCTAATTTGTCTGCGATCACTTTAACTTCATCTTCATTCCTAGCAACTAAGTGAATATCATTCCCTGAATTTTTTAATTGTTCAGCTAAGCTAGAACCAACAGAACCTGTCGCACCAAAAATAAGATATTTTTCTGACATATAATTTTTATTTAGCTATATTTAACTATGAATTTGTTTTTTATACTTGGCAATCAATTATTTCCATTAAAATACGTAGACCGCTTCAAAAAGGACCACCTATTTTATATGGCTGAAGACTACGAGTTATGTACCTATGAGAAGCA